>RZYY01000066.1 GCA_009930115.1 Sphingobacteriia bacterium
CTGAAATTCAGAAGTGTGGATTTTACATTCAATCTACGTGTAAATACTTTGAATTCCTTTTAATTCGTTGAAAAATGGCATTTCTATAAAATGAAATTTTCACACGATCAGCTTGAATTGGTTTAACAAGGCTGGCGATAGAAGAACACATGAAAAGCAGTTTTATCAAAAATGTAATTTTACTCTTTTGGTCAAATTGAAGCTAAGCTCAGTAATATTTCTTAATCCTTAAAAATGAACAACTTCGAATGATGATAAATTTTTACAGTGATGAATATTTCATGAAAGAGGCGATTAAAGAAGCCGGGCAAGCTCTTTTAAAAGATGAAGTTCCGGTTGGTGCTGTCATCGTCTGCAACAATCGAATTATTGCCAGAGCGCACAATCTTACCGAGCAGCTGACTGATGTTACTGCTCATGCCGAAATGCAGGCTTTTACTGCAGCATCCGGCTACCTTGGCAGCAAATACCTCGAAGGCTGTACACTTTATGTAACCCTTGAACCTTGTGTTATGTGCGCAGGAGCTGCTTTCTGGACACAAATCAGCAGGATCGTTTTTGGAGCATATGATCCCAAAAGAGGGTTTACGCTCATCAGGCAAAATCTTCTTCATCCCAAAACAGAATTGGTTAAAGGTTTTATGCAAAATGAATGTGGCATATTGCTGCAGGAATTTTTCAAAAAGAAAAGAATGAAATAGATTGAAAAGAGAGCTTTTACATGAGACAAAAAACCTGCTACCTTTGTCCGAAAAAAAACCATGCCTTATCTTGTTCTTGATCTTGAAATGACGGGCCCTGAGCCGGATTATAATGAAATTATCCAGATCGGTGCAGAAATTTATGACGATGACTGGAAATTCAAAGGGGAATTTTTGAGTAATGTATATCCTGAAAATGAAGATGCTTTTTCGGAATATTCTGAGAAAATCCATGGAATCTCTATTGATGATCTTGAAGAGGCACCGATGATTTATGAAGTGCTGGAGGATTTTGAGAAATGGTTGCGCAAAAGCCTATTTTTAAGAGATCAGGATTCTTTGAAAGGAATTGTCATTTGTGGCCAAAGCATTATTAATGACATCAATTTCCTGAGCTATGCCTACAAAAAGGAAAAAATGCAATGGCCTTACTCATACAGGATGCTTGAGCTGCATAGTATTTCGCAATATGCTTTTATGATACTTGAAAATAACGGAAAAAAGGTTCCACGCTCTCTCAGTCTTGCCAATGTTGCAGCTTATTTTGGTTTTGAGCGTGAAGGCGAAAAGCACAACGCATTGGAAGATGCACATTTGACTGCAAAGTGCTTTATAGAGTTGTTTGGTTTGACCAGAAGAATGACTATAAAGTAGCTAAAGAGAGAAACAAATTCCACCGCCAATCAAACACGAAAGTGTCGGGTATAAAACTGAAAAATTGAATCGTGCAGGGGATTTTTATCTCAAATAGCTGACAGCCGAAGCGATCCAGTTAAGTTTTTGCATGCCGTATAATCCTGTAAGAATGGCTTCAGCGGAGTTATTGTCAAGTGAAGTAGCGCGATGTTCAGAAAGTTTTTCAATGACTTTGGCAGCATAAATCAGAGCATTGGCTTTTGCCTCGCGTCCTTTTTGTTGCTCACGCTGATAGAATAATTCCGTTCGCCAATGCTCAGCCATAATTTTCAATACTTCAATATGTCTTTTATTCAGCTCATTATCCCAGATTTTAAGCAATGGGCCGCCCCCTTCGATAATGACAAAGCTTAAATCTTCTTCCTGGCTGAGCAGCCATGGTATGGCCCTGCGTAAACGGGCGGCCGATCCGAAATTCTGTGAACGAAACCAATACAGTTTTGAATCAGAACCAAACATGGCCAGGCCGGTGCGTATTCCAAGATCAACAGCAAGCAGGAACTCCATAAATGGTTGCAGATTTTATCATACATTAACTTTTTTATAACGGGTGAATGGTTTGGTCCGATCGAACAAATAGCGAAATGTAACATGTGTTTTTCTGATTTGTGCGCCTATTTGTTCACACACTTTCATCATTGCCGGATTAAAATCTCCTATCCAATTGAGCTCCAAATCGGTATACTGGAATCTGCCTTTATGACTGGCTATGATGTGTTCAAAAGCTTTAACCAACCCCCCTTCAACGCCCTTCCCCTGATGTTCGGGAATTACACCAAAAATGCGGCCTATCACACGTGTAATGTTTTTTTGAAATTTGATGTCAAATAATAACCTGAGCTTGTTGATAGTATGCAATTTACCTTTAAAATAGCGTGTAACTTGTGAGATGTCCGGCATCATGATAAAAAAAGCGATGGGTTCATTTTTGAAATAGCCGTAAATTACCAAACGCTGATCCATTATGGGTTTCATTTGTTTTAGCAACCCTTTGGCATGCATTATTGAGAGCTTTTTAATTCCAGGGAAGCGGGCCCATGCTTTGTTGTAAATAACCATGAAATCTTCAGCATATTTATCTGAATACTTCATGTTTATGGTTTCGAAATGATAATTGGGATTGTTGAAAATTCTGTCGGCTTTATCATCCATCAAAGGGTCAATTTTTCCTGGTTCAAAGTCTCGATGATAAGTATATTGATTAAAGTAATTCTGAAAACCGTAAGACTCAAAAAGATTTTTGTAATAGGGGAAGTTGTAGGGCATGTTGTAAAGTGGTTCGTAGAAACCTTCAGTCAGGCATCCCCAGAAACTGTCCCGCTCGCCGAAATTCACCGGTCCATCCATTGCTTCCATGCCATTTTCCTTCAGCCAGGTGCGACAGGCATCGAAAAGCATTGCAGCGGCCTGTTTGTCATCAATGCAATCGAAAAATCCAAGACCACCGGTAGGTTGATCGTTAGCACGGGCAGTAGCTTCGTTGTAAAAGGCTGCTATGCGGCCGATTGTTTCATTACGGGCATTCTTTAGCAACCATCTTTTTGCGTTGCCATTTCTGAAAAGCTTGTTTTTTTTGCGGTCAAAAATAGATTCAACATCCTGATCCAATGGCCTGATGTAGTTTTTATCTTTAACATAAAGCCGGACAGGAAAATTGAGAAACTCTTTGATTGTAGGTTCTCCGGTAACTTCAACAAGTGTAAATTTTTCTCCAGATGACATTGTTTACAAATTTCGCAGCAAAAATAAAGTAAAAGTTCAAAAGAATAAAGGCCGGGATAACGCCCAAACAGGTTTAAAAAGGCCAAATAAAAAGTAAAGAACACATAAATCTGATAGTTGAATATCTCAGATATTACAAAACATAACACTCATTACTGTTTGCCAGGAGATTGTTACTTTTGAATAAAATTAAGTCAATACTTATGAAAAATCACTTTACTCCGACACTTCCGTCAAATCGAATTCAGCTGCTCGATGTTTTGAGAGGCTTTGCCATTTTTGGCATTTTGATGGTCAATATGCAAATCATGAATGCTCCATTGGTTTCAATGATTTCGGAATTGAAACTTTGGACCGGTCCGGTTAATGACTTGTCCGGCGGTTTTATAAGGCTCTTTTTTGAAAGTAAATTTTATGTAATGTTTTCGCTGTTATTTGGTTATGGATTCTGGTTGTTTATGAACAAGCGTTTGCCCGAAGGAAGATCAATAAATGGAGTTTACCTGAGGCGGGTATTTTTCTTACTATGTTTTGGTATTGCACATGTGGTGTTACTTTGGCCGGGAGACATTCTTGTTTTTTATGCTATTATCGGTTTCTTGTTGCTGTTGTTCCGGAAAACCCCAAATCGTAAGCTGATTCGTTGGGCATTGGCTTTTATGCTGATTCCTGTAGTAGTTACCGGGATTCTTGCACTTTTTATCTGGCTTGCAGGATTACATCCGGAAGCAAAAACTGCTATGGAAGCTGGTTTTGCCGAAGGTTCAAGACAGATAACAGAATTGGCCGATAAAGCACTGAGGGTTTATCCTGAAGGAAGTTTCGGTGAAATAGTTAAAATGCACCTTGAAGAATACAGTATGATGATGCCAGGAGTTGTATTTTTTTACCCTAATGTGCTTGCAATGTTTTTACTTGGTTTATATGGAGCACGAAAAGGGTACCTGCAGGACACAGTGAAGCATTATCTGTTTTTCCGAAAAACACTGCTATGGGGATTGATTATCGGGTTGCCGCTCAATTTACTGAATACATTGGTTTTTATGCCTGGACAAGTAAGTACGCAACCATCTTTTTTTTCTTTTATGACAACAATTGCATCAGGGTTTGGAGGGCTGGCTTTAAGCCTGGCTTATGTTGCCGGTATTGTTTTGCTGCTTAATGCTGGCTATTTGAGAACCTTTGCTAAATGGCTGGCGCCGGTTGGCCGCATGGCATTAACAAACTATCTTACTCAAAGCATTCTTGCCAATATCCTCTACATGAGTTTTGGATTTGCCCTTTATGGCAAAGTTAACATCTGGTCAGGAATTTTAATAACTCTTGCAATTTTTATCCTGCAAATTCCATTCAGTAAATTTTGGTTAAAATATTTCCATTTTGGCCCATTCGAGTGGCTTTGGCGCAGTCTGACTTATCTGCAATGGCAGCCGATGCGAAAACATGTTGAATAATTATTTAGTTGGTATAGGAAAAAGTTTCAAAGAATTTGTTGCAAAAAAAATCAAAGGTGGTTTTGATAATAGAAGGATGCCATTAGATTTACAGCCAGCAACATTAAATGCAGAGAAAAACTTTGAACGTGAAACGGACAATCTAAGGCGTATTCGACAGAAGTATTCAATCTTGCTAAGTAAAGAATTACCTTTACAAAAGTTACAATTAGATCAGTGTTTGTCAGAATTGAAAGAAAGACCAGTTGATAGTAAAAACTATTCTCAATAGTATGTGATAGAGTAAATTGAAACAGATTGTAAATTAGAAACATTCTGTTTGTGGACAATGCAAAACCTGCAAAATAGCTACATCATATACCCCCATGCTTAAACAACCATGCAATTTAGAGTTCAAGTTTTAAATTTACATGGTTGATGCAAAATATTCCCTGGTCAAGCCATAGTTTTCACCTTTTGCCAAATCTCGTCGGCTATTTCTTCCGGGAATCGGTTGCCGTTGGTGATGAAGACATTCTCTTCATTTTTCAGCATTTCCAGTACCTCGAAATATTTATCCCTTACCTTCTTTTGGTTTTCGAGGGTTTCGAATAGTTCCAGCGAGTTACGTCCTTTTCTGATCCGATCCATGCCGGTTTCGGGGTCTATATCAATGAAGATGTTAAGATCGGGGCGGAGGATACCGGCAGCGAGGGCATTCGACCGTATTACCCAATCTACCGGCATGTGTACTCCATGATAAGCATAGGAGGAAAAGTAATAACGGTCGGTAATTACTGTGAAGCCTTCTTCAAGTTTTTTGAGCATTCCGTTTTTTTTGTTTAGGACGTGTTCGAGGCGGTCTGCCACAAAAAGACCGGCAATAGTCCGCTGATCAGCCTCAATCCTGTGATTGAAGATATCACGGATCAGTTTTCCTATTGGTCCATCGGTAGGCTCAAATGTTGTGTAAACCTTATGACCGGCGTTTTCGAGATTACTTTTAAGCAAACCAATCTGAGTGCTTTTTCCACTGCCGTCAATTCCTTCAAGAGCGATAAAAAGATTTCTGGTCATTTTAAGTTTCAGCAGGTTTATTATTATTCAAGTGAGGCAAAAGTATGCAAAAAGGAATTGAAAATTAAAAATCACAGGGAAAGGTATTTCTCGCAGGAAGGCTAAAACCTTTTGCAAGGGAAAATTGTTTATTGGTTACCTTAAACGAAAATATCATGATGAAGAAAATCTTTCGCGGTTCTGCCTTTAACAGGGTGGATAAAGTTGTAACCAGATGGATGGCTGAAAATGGCATTTTATTACTCAGGCTGAGTATAGGAATAATATTTTTGTGGTTTGGAATGCTGAAATTTTTTCAGGGAGCAAGTCCGGCTGAGGTGCTGGCCATCAATACAATTGATAAACTGACTTTCAGTTTACTGCAACCAAAAGTAATTATCATTGGGTTAGCCATACTCGAAACGCTGATTGGTATTGGGTTGCTTTTCAAATTTTTTCTGCGCGAAACATTGCTTTTGCTTTATTTTCAGATGATTGGTACATTCACTCCGGTTTTTCTTTTTCCTGAAGAGGTATTTTCGACCTTTCCTTTTGCACTTACACTCGAAGGTCAATACATCATCAAAAATCTTGTAATTGTGAGTGCTGGTATTGTTATCGGTGCTACTGTAAGAGGGGGAAAACTGATTGCTGAAGAAATGCAAAAACAGGTTGAAAAACATAGTTAAATTGACAAAAGCAACATCTGGCGATATTTCTCTAAAATAATGACAGACAATACTATAAGTAGTGATTAATTATTTTTAACTATTTAAAAAATTTGGTAATAAACTGATATTCAGGGTTTATTATCTGATAATTGATTAACAGTAAAAAATCGTTTACTTACTTGCAAATTTGTGTTAGTTTTGCGCCGGTTAATCAATTAACTCACTAAAATATAGTAGAGTATGATACAAAAAGTGCTCGTAGCCAACCGGGGGGAAATTGCTATAAGGGTTATGAGGTCGTGTCGTGAAATGGGAATTAAATCGGTGGCTGTTTATTCGGAGGCTGATCGTGCTTCAATGCATGTGAGGTATGCTGATGAAGCATATTACATCGGCCCGGCTCCTTCCATAGAAAGTTATTTGAGTATTAACAATATTATTGATGCAGCGAAGAGGTCGGGTGCAGACGCCATACATCCCGGTTATGGTTTTCTGTCCGAAAATGCTGATTTTGCGCAACGTTGTGCAGAAGAAGGAATAATATTCATCGGGCCATCGCCTGAATCGATTTCAACAATGGGTGATAAGATCACTGCACGCAAAAACATGATGGCTGCCGGTGTTCCTGTTGTACCGGGAACAATTGAACCAATAACCGGGGAAAAGGAGGCCATTGAAACGATCAGGGATATAGGATTACCGGTTATGATAAAAGCATCAGCAGGCGGTGGTGGAAAAGGAATGCGTCTGGTGAAGAAACAGGAAGATATTGTAAGCTCAATAAGGGCAGCAAGATCTGAAGCACGAGCGGCTTTCGGCAATGATGCAGTTTATATAGAAAAATACATCGAATCACCTCATCATATTGAGTTTCAGATTTTGGGTGATAAACACGGAAATATTGTTCATCTGTTCGAACGTGAATGCTCAGTCCAGCGCCGGCATCAAAAAGTAATAGAAGAAACACCATCACCGCTGATGACACCAGAAATTCGTGAAGAAATGGGTCGTTATGCTGTGGCTGCAGCAAAAGCGGTAAATTACTTTGGGGCAGGAACTATAGAATTTATTGTTGACGAGAACATGCATTATTATTTCCTTGAAATGAATACCCGCCTTCAGGTAGAACATCCCATTACCGAAAGAGTGGTGGGTGTTGACCTTGTAAAAGAACAAATTAAAATTGCCATGGGCGAAAGAATGACCCTGAAGCAGGATGAATTGAAGCAGAATGGGCATGCCATAGAATGCAGAATTTATGCTGAAGACCCTGAAAACAATTTCATGCCTTCACCAGGGAAAATAACTCATATCACCGAACCCCTCGGATTAGGAGTCCGGCACGACGGATATGTTTACGTCGGATACTCCATCCCTATTCACTACGACCCGCTGATTTCAAAACTGATCGTTTGGGCAGGAACCCGCCAGGAGGCTATAGATCGAATGAAGAGAGCTCTTTATGCCTATAAAATCACAGGTATAAAAACCTCCATTCCTTTTTTGGCAAGAATAATGGAAAACAAAGATTTTGTAGAAGGAAAATACAACACTCATTTTATTGAAAAGAACACGGAGATGTTGATGACCAGGGAAAGTTGCGGAAGAAGATGCCAGGACATGGCACTTATTGCTGCATTTATTCATTACAATAAAAAGAATAATGCATTGAAAATAAATAACAACGGTAGTTCTACAAGCAATCAGTGGAAAGCTTTTGGCCGGAGGAAATCCGTTAATAGGTTATAAAAAGATTAAGCTATGGCACTTGAAATTATTATAGGCGAAAGAAAAGCAAAAATCGAATTGCTCAGCCAGATTGGAAATATGATAAGGGTTAATGTTGATGGTAAAATCTATGATTTAGACCTGATGATGGTTGAGCAGGGTGTTTACAGTATCCTTTACAATAATATTTCTTACAATGTCGAACTGATCGAAAAGGAAGACTATCATCGCTATACTGTCAATACGCTCTATAATTCTTGGGATGTTGAGATCATTGATTCGGAAATAAAATATCGCCGGAATCGTCATCCGGAGGATAACGACGATGTAAAAAAAATCTTCAGCCCGATGCCCGGAAAGGTTGTAAAAATTCTTGTTAATGAAGGAGAAGAAGTAAAAGCAGGTGAAACAGTAATTATCGTATCGGCAATGAAAATGGAAAGTGAGTATAAAGTGAAAAAAGACAGGATAGTGAAAAAGGTTTTAGTTAAAGAAGGCGATACCATAGATGGAAATCAGACTTTGATTGTGCTGGAATAATTCCGGTAAATAATTCAATAACGTTAATAATAAATACGCAAAGTAACGATGGCCACTTTAGAAGAAAAAATAGCACAGTTTGAAGAGAAAAACAGGTTAGCCGAACTTGGAGGAGGAAAAGAAAGAGTAGATCGGCAACATAAAGCCGGTCGAATTACAGCGCGGGAACGCATAAATATTTTGCTTGATGCCGGAAGTTTTGTGGAGATGGACAAATTTGTAACACACCGGGCTACTGATTTTAATATGGCTGAAAACAAGATTCTTGGAGACGGGGTTGTAAGCGGTTATGGCAAAATAGACGGACGGCTTGTATATGTTTTTGCACAGGATTTTACTGTATTTGGAGGAACATTATCAGGTGCAAACGCAGATAAAATTGTGAAAGTGATGAAACTGGCCATGAAGATGGGCGCTCCGGTGATAGGGCTGAATGATTCCGGAGGAGCCCGAATACAGGAGGGTGTCCAAAGCCTGGCCGGTTATGCCGACATATTCTTACTTAATACAAAAGCCTCAGGTGTTATTCCGCAGATTTCGGCCATTATGGGACCATGCGCAGGTGGAGCAGTTTATTCACCGGCAATAACGGATTTTATTTTCATGGTGAAAAATTCGAGCTATATGTTCGTTACAGGTCCTGAAGTTATTAAAACAGTTACGCATGAGGAAGTTACCAAAGAAGAGCTTGGTGGTGCAATGACACACAATTCTACTAGCGGAGTGGCGCATTTTACCGGTGAAAATGATGAGCAAACCCTGATGATGATCCGCGAATTAATTGGTTTTCTTCCTTCAAACAATATGGAAGACCCTCCCCGAAAACATTGTAATGACTGCATCAGCCGAGAGGAACCACAACTGGATACTATTGTTCCGCCCGATCCGAATAAACCCTATGACATGAAGGAAATCATTATTTCGGTTGTGGATGAACACGACTTTTTTGAAGTTCAGCCATATTATGCACAAAATATTATCATAGGCTTTGCACGAATAAATGGTTATCCGGTAGGTATTGTTGCTAATCAGCCCGAAGTACTCGCAGGAGTTCTTGATATCAATTCTTCAATAAAAGCTGCACGATTTGTTCGTTTTTGTGACGCTTTCAATATCCCGCTTATTACATTCGAAGATGTGCCCGGATTTTTACCAGGAACAGCCCAGGAATTTGGTGGGATAATAAAGCATGGTGCCAAACTTCTTTTTGCATTTTCTGAAGCAACAGTACCAAAGATTACAGTCATAACCCGAAAGGCATACGGAGGTGCATATGATGTAATGTCGAGCAAACATATCGGTGCCGATGTAAACTTTGCTTATCCAACTGCAGAAATAGCTGTTATGGGACCAGAAGGTGCCGTGAACATTCTTTACAGGGATAAATTAAGTGATGAAGACAGAGCAAAAGCCGTTAAAGAATACAAAAATACTTTTGCAAGTCCGTTTAAAGCAGCCGAACTTGGTTATATTGATGAGATTATTTACCCGCGCCAAACCAGGTTAAAACTTGTTCAGGCACTTGAGATGACACGCAACAAAAGTGAACAGAATCCTGCCAAAAAACATGGCAATATTCCTTTGTAACATTTTTTAATCAGTAGTAAGGAGAGGAATAATTATAGTGAATAGTGTACCTTTTCCTGCTTGGGACTCAAAATGAATCTCTCCTTGAGAACTTATAATTACATTTTTAACGATGGCTAGTCCAAGTCCCATCCCACTGGTTTTAGTGGTAAAATATGGTGAAAAGATTTTGTCGGTTAATTCTGGATTAATACCGGAACCATTGTCGGAAATATTAATAATGCATTGCTTATCAACGCGATTGATTTCTATTTTAATACAGCCATCAATTTTATTACCTATGGCTTGAATAGAATTTTTGATGAGATTGTTAAAGGCTCTGAGCAACTGATCTTTATCAGCAAGAATGATAAAGCTTTCGTTTTCGGGTTGAATAAATGAAAAGGTAATGGAATCATAATTCCGAAATAAAGCGATAGCAGCACAAATTACTTCAGAAACATTTACAGGTATTTTATTTGTGGCTGGCATTTTAGCAAAATCGGAAAACTCACTGGCAATTACCGAAAGTGTATCAATTTGCTCGATCATTGTATGCGTAAAGCGTTCAAGACGATTATTCCAGTCCGGAGCATGCTGGTTCCAGGCGTGTTGAAGATGTTGAACGCTGAGCTTCATAGGAGTAAGAGGATTTTTAATTTCGTGAGCAACCTGACGTGCCATTTCACGCCAGGCAGTTTCTCTTTCTGATTTGGCAAGTAATTCTGCACTAATGGCCAGTTCATCGATCATACTATTATAGGATTTAACAAGCTGACCTATTTCATCATCATGCTTCCAGTCAATTTTTTCGTTTTGCGCACCAAGATTAACTTTCCAGATTTTCGACATAATAAGTTTGATGGGCCTTGAAACATAATTGGAAATGATTAAAGCGATAAGAATTGTAACTGCGATAAGAATAACATAAATATTGATATATGCAACAAGGAAGTTTGAAATTTCACGACGAAGATCATTTTCCTTTGCAAAATATGGAAGATTGAGATAGGCTATTACTTTTCCATTAGAGTTTACAAAAGGAATATATGATGAAAGATAGGTTTGTTTACCAATTTTTTCGGTTTGAATAAAAAGAGAACTTCCGTTTTGCGATAACTCTTCAAATGCTATTGGATTCATCAAACGGCTGATTAGGTTTTCATCAAAAATCTGTTGGCGTGACGATGCAATGAGTTCTCCATTGACATCAAAGAGGTTAATATCACTAAAAAAAACATTCGAAAATTTTATTAAAAGTTCACTGATATAACTAACTGAAACCTGATCCAAACTGTTGATATCAGAAAATTTGTGCTGTAATTCAACAAGGATGGAATGCGTTTTTTCACTAAGAATATCATTATTTTTTTGAGAATTAAGTGATCTAATATAAAATAAAGTAAAAAAACCGATAACCAGAAATGAAAACAATATAACGCCTGACATTGAAATTTGAAGACGATTTCTAAAAGTAATGTTCAGGTGTTTCTTGTAATTAGAAAAAACAAAAAGCAGAAAAGAAATGAAGCAAAACAAGGCAAAAAACAGAAATAGATATGAAAATGGTGCAATGATATCAAGCAATGTTTTATTGGCTATGCTGATAATAAGATCGCGTGAAGAATCGATTTTGTAAATTAAATGGCTGTAACCATTTTGATCAAAAAGGGAAATTTGTTGCTCATTTTTCCAGGTAGGTTCAAAACTGAAACTGTAGAAATATTTCCCAACCCTGTGCTGTAAATTACCATTTAAATATTTTGCATAAGAATAATCAGACAGATCAGGTGAACGGGTAACTTTTCTGTCGATCAAAAGATCGGGAAATCCTAAATCACGGGCAACATACTTTGGATAAAATTCAATAAATATTCGAAAAGGAGTTTCAGAAAGAGAATCAGGAAAGTAGTCAAAGAATGCGAGATAACGATTATCGTCAGGACCGGTTTTAAGAAAAAGAAGATTTTCATTTTGTGTAGGGTAACCTGTTGATTTGACCATTGTTTCAAAAAAATCCCAACAACCGGTCTCTATATCATTAGGTTTAACAATAAGTAAATCCTCTTTATTGCAAACTGTAATTTGCTGATCGAATTTAGAAAAATAATCAGAGAAATAAGTTTTCGAAAAATAAGAATAAAGTGAGTCAAGATAAGAAGGGTTGAAATTAGCAAGTTTAATTAATGTTATAATAGAAGTGTCTGATTTTATTGTGGATGATTTTTTATCGAATAAGTATTCTGCTATAGGGTCTCGTTGCTCTGATGCAAGATAAATAGCCAATAATTTTCGATGCTCAAGTTCTTTTTTTTCATTATTAATGTGAAGTGTATGGGTAGTGATGATTGCAAAAAGTGAAATATAAAATGTGACAGAGAAAAGCGTGAAATTAAATTTCTGATGACGAAAAAATAAACCAAAAGATAATGTGTATAAAAACGGGAATAAAATAATAAACCAATCTAATGAAGAAAATAAGAATTGAAATACAAAAAAAATACTCGTTGAAAGAAAGGACAAAAGAAAAAAGTAGTTAAAACTCCCTGAAAGCCGATAGACAACAAAGGCGATTCGTGAGGTAAGAAGTAAAAATGCCAGGAAGGCCATGATAATAATCGTAAACGAGAAAAAGCTAATTAATGAAAGTGAAAAAATATTGTTCAGATTAAAGGAGATAACCGAATCATTAACCAGACTTTCAATAATAAAGAGAACACCAGAAAAAAGAAAAGGGATAAGAATCAATGCGAAAAAACCTAAAATAATCCGAAAACTAATCTTTTTTCTTAAAAGATTCAGTCGAAGTTTGAAATGATGAAAGATTACAATAGCACAGGTAAAAACAAAAAAAACATGAAGAAACAAATCACCAAGTGAAGGAATAATCTCAGAATATGCGTAAAAAGATGGATTAAACAAACTGGAATCATAAAGAATTGAAGGAATATCGAAATAGAAAAGGATTAACCTGATTAATAAAATATCGACAAGTAATGCAGAAAAAATAAGAATTTTTCCGGAAACTCTTCGGAAAATAAGTAAATATAATTGATGGATAAATCCAATAAAAAAGCATAAAGATAATAGGTAAAGAAAAAAGATAAGAATCGCTTCATTATCTGATAATTGAAAATTTCCTGTGAACAATACTGAGAAAAGAAAGGATCCGTTTTCAGCAAAAATTGAGTTTCCGTCTTTCTCAGGCGATAGTGAAATTTTTGCAGGTAAGTTTATATTAAAGGAAGGATGAAAGGAGTTTTCAAGGTACTCATTCTGGTATGCATACGAGTGCTTAATCAAATACAGAGCAATATACCTTTTATCATTAACTGTTTTTTCAACTGCACGGAAATATGCATTTCCCGTGAAAATTAAAGGTTCAAGAAATTTTTTAGAAAGAAAAGAATAAGGGATTTGATTAGTCGACCAAAATAAAAGGGTATCTTTTTCAAGAACAAAGAAAAAGAAGCCTTTGTCCTGAGAAGAAGAAGTTAAACTATTTTGAGAAAATAGATCAGAAGAATTGGTTTTAGAAAAATTATCAATAAACTTGAGTAAATCGATTTTGATTTGTTGCTCTTTTAGGAAAATTTTAGTCTGGAGATTGGAAGCTGCCTTATCAGGGTCAAAATTTTGTTTGAAAATTCTTCCAGCTAAAATTGAAGCAAAAAGAAAACAAATTGAAGCAAAAAGAAAAAGGAAAATTTTTTTGGTATTTCTTGTTGATGATGGCATAAACAATTAAAATCTATTAAATTGATAATCAACAATATAAAAAACGCATTTATTTTACTTTATTTGAATGATCGTTCAACAAATATACAAAAGTACCAGAAACAGTAAAATGATGCGAGAAGGGTTTAAATTAACTATTTTCATTTTTTATAAAATAAACCAGACTGGAGTAGTTATTCCCATTGCGTTTTGCAGAAAAATTTGACCTGAATCCGTTTAGAAAAGCTTTCGGAAAATTTGATTTTCCATGTTTATATTTTTCACTAAGAAGACTGATGTAATAAGAATCAAATTTCAAAGGATGCACATAAAAAATATTAAATTGGTATTTTCGTAAAAAAAGATTGATAGTGGAAGGAGTAAAATGATAAAGATGGCGTGGTAAATCCCAGGCAGCCCAAAAATTTTTATAATGTTGAGCATCCCAGGATAAGCAATTTGGCAATGCAATGATGAGAAGACCATCCTTTTTTAGTAACTTTTTAATTTGTTGAATTCTTAAGTTGAGATCTTCAACATGTTCGAGGACATGCCATAGAGTGATCAAATCAAAGCTTTCAGGAGTGAGAGAAGATAGAATTTCCTCGTCAAAAACATCAAGAAGATAATTATTAACAGCAAAATACCTTGGTTCTGGTGCTGGTTCTATACCTGTTGCATGCCAATTGTGTAAATGCATAAAATGTAAAAATTCGCCTGTTCCACAACCAATATCAAGAAGGTGACCATGAGACTTAAATTTGGAGATCAGATTGTATTTCTGTCGAAGAGAATAATTACGTACAATTTTGTAGAAAAAAGAAATTACTCCGGTGTTTTTATTTGAATGAGAGATGTAATCATCTGATTTATAATAAAATGAAATATCATTCTTTGCGGGTCTTGGATTAGTAAAAATAAATCCGCAATCAAGACATTTTGAAACAGAAAAGTTTTCTTTCGAAAGAAAATAGTCTGGAATGGTTAAATGGTGAGAAATACGTTCACCAGAGCAGAGCGGGCATTTTTTTAATTGTTCCATCTGTAGATTGTTTCACGTGAAACATAGGTTCATCTTCCAAGATAAACGATAAGTACAGAAATATCTGCAGGAGAAACACCGCTAATTCTTGAAGCCTGTCCAATGGTTTTAGGACGAATTTTGGTAAGCTTTTCACGGGCCTCCCAGGAAAGAGACTTGAGGCTATGATAATCGAAATCCTCACGCAATCGGATGTAATCAAGCTTTGACATTTTTTCGGCGATTTCCTGTTCTTTACGGATATAATTTTCGTATTTAACGAGAATCTCAGTTTCTTCAATAATTTCAGATAAGTGATGTTTATCAAGAGATGAAATATAATTTGACAATGGCGGGATTTGTCTTATCAGGTCATTGAAACTTATTTCAGGACGTAAGAGTAAAGATTCAATTTTGGTTTTTTGAGAAAGATGTTTTGAACCTGAAAGCTCAAGAAAAGAATTAATAATTTCGGGAGAAACGCTTTCTTTTTTCATAAAGGATCTAAGTTTACTGATCATTTTGAGTTTATGCTGAACAAGATTAAAACGATCCTCGGAAGCAAGACCGATTTTATGAGAAATAGGAGTAAGCCGAATATCTGCATTGTCCTGTCGAAGAAGAACGCGAAATTCTGCCCGTGAAGTAAACATTCTGTATGGTTCATCAACTCCTTTGGTAATAAGATCATCAATCAAAACGCCGATATAGGAATCAGATCGGGTAAGAACAAATTCAGGTTTTTCGTTAATTTGAAGATGAGCATTAATACCGGCTACAATACCTTGCGCTGCAGCTTCTTCATAACCGGTGGTTCCGTTGATCTGGCCAGCAAAATAGAGGTTTTTAATTAATTTAGTTTCAAGTGTATAATTCAGTTGAACAGGTGGGAAATAGTCATATTCAATTGCATAACCAAGTCGAAAAATTTTGGCGTTTTCAAAACCAGGAATTTTATGAAGCGCATCAACCTGGACATAATCCGGAAGAGAGGAAGAAAATCCATTAAGGTAATATTCGATTGTGTTCCATCCTTCAGGTTCGACAAAAAGCTGGTGACTAGTTTTAGAGGAAAACCGTTCAATTTTGTCTTCGATTGAAGGGCAATACCTGGGGCCAATTCCATGAATTCGGCCGGTAAATAATGGAGAATCGGCAAAACCTACGCGTAAAGCATCATGGACTTTTAGGTTGGTATATGCGATCCAACAACTGCGTTGCTCTTTAATAAGCGGAGTATCAGTAAAAGAAAATCTTTGTGGATTTTCATCACCTTTTTGTTCCTCTAGTTTACTAAAGTCAATGGTTCTGCCATCGACTCTGACAGGTGTTCCGGTTTTCATTCTTGAAGCTTCGAATCCAAGCTTTACAAGGGATTCTGTTAATCCAAGAGAGGATAATTCTCCAATTCTTCCACCACCAAAATGCTTTTTACCAATGTACATAATACCGTTAAGAAATGTAGCATTGGTAAGTATAACAGCACGGGAATAAATATCTATACCC
>RZYY01000004.1 GCA_009930115.1 Sphingobacteriia bacterium
CAACCAGTCAGAAAATTTACAGATATGACTCCGGAATGATACTGCAGGATTCTGTGAATTTTTCAGGCGATTACGCTGGCTCAGCTGTTTGCTCAAATGAAGGAAAATTTTTTATTGCAGGAAAACACAGCGGAGATTTGACTGCCTGCACTATTTCAGATTTTTCTGTCTGTTGGATTTATCCAATAGTTCCAAATCCTTCACAACCTTATATTACTTGTTTGCAAATGATCGCCAACCAGGTTTATGCGGGTATGTGGGAAGGAAGTATCAAAAGATGGACACATTCAGGAATTGAGGGAATAAGCACTCAGCTTACCTCCGAAACTTTTTCAACACTACTTTTTGCAACTGATAATTATCTGATTTCTTCCTCCCAGCAAAAAAGCAATTACCAGTTGTATCAGATCGAAGTGTTTTATCAGGGTCTTGGATCTCTTGTAAATTCAGTACAATCAGATATTCTCCCTATTATTTTTTCTCAGCCTGCAACTGAAGAAATACTTATTCTTGGCAATAATCAGGCAGGTAAAGCCTGTTCGCGAATGTTTCAACCTACAACCGGCATGTTGAGTTATCCGTATCAGCCATTTGATCTTCCGGCTGTACCAATTACTGCAGCTGCTGCTGTTAATCCTGAAACAATTCTTTTTGCGACACCTGAAATTGTTTATCTATATGAGTTTGAGAAATCCAATATTCCTCTTTTTCATCAGCAGGATGTCCGCCAGATTCGGTATGAGGAACTCAGCAGGACTATCTGGTGCAGTACCGGAATTAAAATTTTAGTCTTTGACCTCAATGGGAATAAGCAAACAGAAATAAACACCAGCTTCCCGGCAATCAATTTTCACTTTTTATACAACAGATAAGAACAACAAAAGACCTGCACTCACAACTCTTTAGAAATTATTAACCTTTTTTTAAGGTTAAACCTGACTTTCACTTATCTCCTTATCCTTAATTTTATCCTTTAGTGTAAGTCCTTCCTTTATTTCGATGTTTATTCCGTCGGAGAGTCCGGTTTTGATAAAACGTTTTTCGAAAACCTGAGGTTGAGTTTCCACTTCCACAAATACAGAATCGTTTTCGAACCTGAGCAGACTTTCAGGAATAGTGATAACCGAATCGGCACGATCGAGAACGATATCAGCATTGGCAGAATATCCTGCACGAATAAAAACGTCGTTTTGCAACGAAACAGCAGCTTTTATCTTGAACTGAATGGCCCCGTTTTCTTCAATTCCTTTTGGTGAAATATGTTCAAGAACAGCTCTAAAGTTTTTTTCTTCTATTGCTCCCACAGTAAGAATTAGTTCCATCCCTTCCCTGATTTTTCCCACCTCGGTTTCATCCACTTTCCCTTCGAAAATCATATCACCCATATCAGCTATATTGGCTATGGTAGTCCCGTCATTAAACGTATTTGATTCAATCACCGAATTTCCTACTTCCACAGGTACATCCAGCACCATGCCGTCAATGGTGGAACGTATGAGTGTATTGGTAGTCCCTTCAGTACTTTTTGTTTGCCCTTCCTTTATGAGCTGAAGGTTATCTTCAGCTGCTTCCATCTCTTGCCTGGCACGGTTTAAGGCAACTTCGACAGGCTCAAATTCAACTATCGGAATAACCTGTTTTTCATACAGGTCTTTCATCCTGTCGTATTCGGTCTGAGCAGCCTGCAATGCAATTCTGGCCTGCTTAACCCTCGATTCTGCATTGCTCAGGTTCAGCATATTTGGAATGATTCGTACTCTGGCAATCAGGTCGCCTTTTTTAACATACATCCCGGGCTCGGTAAACAACTCATCAATAATCCCCGATACTTGTGGCTTTATGGCTATTTCTTTACGTGGCAGGACTGAACCGGTAGCTACGGTTTTTTTAATAATTGTTCCCATTACTGGCAAACTTGTCTGGTAAATTACAGTTTTGGCCTGCGATTTTTGATACAAAAAGAAAAATGTATAGCCAAAAATAGCCAGGATAGCAACACTAATCAGAATTTTGAAAAAGGTTTTCATGCTCGTATTGTTTGATTAATATGTTAGTTTAATTCTCATCACGCAGGGCATCAATAGGTTTTATGCTGACTGCACGTTTTGCAGGTACAAGACCGGCAATGGCGCCACTGATAACAAGGATGATAAGTGCTTCAACAGCAACACCAAAATCAACCGAAGGATTTCTGAACATCCCAGTTGACAAACCTGGTTGTGAAATGAAATAATTCACTACCTCTATAATGGCTACACCAAACACAAGCCCAATGTAACCTGCGATGGCTGTAAGAAATACTGATTCGGTGATTATTTGCGCTATCACAGTTGATGGTGAAGCTCCTATCGCCCGCTGAATGCCAATCTCCTGTGTTCGTTCTTTCAAAATAATCATCATAATGTTACTCACCCCTACAATACCAGCCAAAAGGGTTCCAATGCCAACAATCCATATAAGTACCTCTATTCCGTTGAAAAGATTGGTCATTTTTTTAAATTCTTCTTCCACATTTGATGATCCTATTGCCCGATCATCATCTGGTGAAACACTATGACGATTTTTTAACAATTCGATGGCTTTGTTCTCAATTAACGAAACCGGAACGTCTTTTTTTGCTGTTATCGAATACCAGCCAACCACATCACCGTAATTGTATGTTTTTTGCAAAGTTGTAAATGGCATAAATATCTGCTGGTTTTCATTTTCTGCCTGCTGATCGCTTTTTTTGGATTTGCACAGACCGACAATTTTGAAATAGACACCGGAAATTCTCAGATGTTCACCTATTGGATTTTCTCCCTGATCAAACATTTCTTCATAAACTCTCCAGGCAATAACAATGTTTTTACGTTTTTCGGCAATATCCAGCTGATTGATAAACCGTCCCTGAACTATTTCAACAGGATCAATCAGGTTATACTCCGGGTAGTCTCCCTGAATTCTGAAATTGCCGGTTCGTTTACCGCGAACGACATTATTGTCGCCCGAGCGGTTAAAACCCTGAATGCGTGGTGCAATGTATTCAATTTCGGGAATATTGTCGAGTAATGCCTGAGTGTCGGTGTTGTTGAAATTGAAAAATCTGCCGCGTGGAAATCCCTTATAAGGCATCGTTGTCCGCTCGGTCCACATAAATACACTGTTAGTTGCCAGATCGCCCATCCCTGAATTGATGCCGTTTCTCAGACCTGTTCCCGACCCAAGCATGATGATCAGCATAAAAATACCCCAAAAAACACCAAATCCGGTGAAAAAAGTCCGGAGTTTATTTTTTTTCAGTGTGCTAAAAATTTCATGCCAGCTGTCAGGATCAAATATTCTCATGTGGTTCTGTATATCTTAATCATTCGTCGCGTAGCGCTTCAACAGGTTTTATGGCTGCTGCCCTCCGGGCGGGAACAAAACCAGCCATAGCACCCGAAACTACCAATAAAATTGTTGCTCCGATAGCAATAGTAAAATCCACTTCGGGGTTGGCAAAAAAATCAGTAGGAGGCAATATTTTCGAAACAAGCTCAAGTAAACCTACTCCCAAAACCAGCCCGATATATCCGGCAAAAGCTGTAATCAGCACCGATTCCTGCAAAATCAGGCTAATTATGGACCACGGTGTTGCCCCCAGTGATTTTCGGATACCTATCTCTTTAACACGGTCTTTCACCACAATCGTCATGATATTGCTTACACCAACAATGCCGGCAATGATGGTACCTATGCCGATAATCCAGATAAAAAAACGAATACCTGCAAATAAATCCATAAAACGCTGATAATTTTCGATCGAATTCCAAACGAATAAAGCTCTGGAATCGGAGGGATCAAACTTGTATTTTTTACCCAGCAACTGTTTCGCTTTGGTTAATGCCTGTACACTTTCGTCAACACTCAGGTCTTTCATTATCAGACTGATGTTTCTGATAGAGTTACCCATGTTAAAAACACGTTGAGCAGTGGTTACCGGGATATAAACCCTTGAGATATCCCTGTCACCCCCCGGGTCATCAAAGTGGCCAACAACCTGAAAAGGAACCCCGTTGATTTTAACAAATTCACCAATAGGATCATGGTCTTTGAATAAAGCATCCCTGACCACTTTGCCCAATACAACCACTTTCCTGAAATCAAGTATATCCTTTTCATTCAAAAACCGACTTTTCTCAGCCATACTGAGCATTTCAACAAAATAATAATCAGGACTTACTGCAAAAATATCGAATGAGCCGTATTCATTTTTGTAAGTAATGGTTTGGTTACCAAAAACATAAGTTCGCGAAGCTGTTTTATCCACTTTGGGAATTGGAGCGAGCATGGGCGGATCATCATTATCAAACTCAATATATCTTCCGGCTTTCATTCCCTGGTATGGCAGGCTGGTTATTCCCGAATTTATTGAGATATAATTTACAGCATCACCCTCGAACTCTTTTTTTACCCCGTTTTCAAGGCCATAACCTGATCCGAGCAGAACAATCAGCATAAAGATTCCCCATGCAACACTGAATCCGGTAAGAAATGTGCGAAGTTTATTTTTCCTGATAGTGCTCAGGATTTCCTGCCATTTATCCAGGTCTAACATGTGTTAAACAATTATTTGTTCAGTTGTTGAAAGTACCTTACCGTTTTTTACATTTGATTCAATCAATCCGTCTTTAAGCCGAATAATACGATCGGTGCGACGGGCAATATCATTTTCATGGGTCACAATGAGCATGGATATGCCGGTCTCATTGATTTCACGAAGCAAATCCATTACTTCCATTGAAGTTTGCGAATCAAGCGCACCAGTAGGTTCGTCAGCCAGTATTACTTTTGGTGATGCCACCAGAGCACGTGCAATCGCTATTCGCTGCTTTTGCCCACCTGAAAGCTCATTGGGCATGTGGTCAGCCCATTGTTTTAATCCCATTCGGTCGAGGTATTCCATAGCAATCAGGTTCCTCTTTTTTCTGCTTACTTTTTGATAATACAGCGGCAAAGCAACATTTTCCACGGCATTTTTAAATGAAATCAGGTTAAAAGACTGAAAAACAAACCCGATGAACTGGTTGCGCAAAAAAGCAGCTTTTGTTTCAGTCAATCCTTTTATTTCCATGCCATTGAGAAAATATTTCCCTCTGTCATGATTATCAAGCAGCCCGATCACATTGAGAAGTGTGGACTTCCCTGAGCCTGAAGCCCCCATGATGGAAACCATTTCTCCTTTCTCAATCTCCAGATCAATTCCTTTGAGCACGTGCAGTTTGTTGTTGCCTGTGATGTATGATTTATGAATTTGCTCAAGTTTAATTATGCTCATTATAATGGTATTTGGTAGCAATGAACAAAGGATGAAAAATAACCTTCACGCATACTCAGTTATTATGCCAGAACTTTTACATTATATTACAGCTATTTAGACAAAAAGAAAAGAAACTGCTGTTCGTATTTGTACAGTGAATGTGCGCATGCGATCGTAAACAGAAGAAAGACACCATAGAATAAAAACAGAAACAACATGCCGGAGAATTTCATGCAACACGATTTGCAGCTAAGAATAACAAATGATGGCTCACACACACTTTTCGTACCATCACTCAGCGAGCATTATCATTCTGTTTATGGCGCAATACAGGAATCCAGACATGTTTTTATTGAAACAGGCTTCAGGAAAATAAGCCAAAAATATCAAAATATCAACATTTTGGAAGTTGGATTTGGCACCGGATTAAATGCTTTACTTACTCTTTTGTCAAAAGAAGACAGTAAGATTCATTACGATGCTGTTGAGGCTTTCCCTTTAGATGAATTGATTACTGAACAATTAAACTATTCCTCACAGATAGATTCGCAGAATGCTTACGAATATTTTACCAAACTGCATCAATCAGCATGGAATGAAGAAACTGAAATCGTTCCCGGTTTTTTTCTTAAAAAAATTTCCCGGCGAATCGAAACCATTGCGCTTCCTCAAAGTAATTTTCACCTTGTTTATTTCGATGCATTTGCACCCGACAAACAGCCTGATATCTGGCAAATTGACGTTTTCAAAATAATATTTGATTCCATGCGATCCGGAGGGATACTTACCACCTACACATCAAAGGGTCTGGTAAAAGAAACCCTGAAATCAGCAGGATTCATCCTGGAACGACTGCCCGGACCTCCCGGCAAAAGACACATGCTTCGTGCAACAAAACCCTGAAAATAATTTAGAAAAGCAGGGTGAACACACTCCCCTCATCCGGTTTTGATTTAACTGAGATAGTCCCTTTGTGCAGGTGCATTATCTGACGTGAAAGACTAAGTCCTATGCCGCTTCCATGCTTTTTGGAAGTAAAAAAAGGCATGAAAATTTTGTCCATGATATCCGGTTTAATACCCGTGCCATTGTCCCTGACTTCGATTTTGATCCGGCCGTTGATTTCAGAAGCAATCAGAGAAATTTTCGGATGCTCGCTTGTTTGAACTGCATCCATTGCATTCAGCAATAAATTGATAATTACCTGATCGATAAGGTCAGGGTCAGCAGTTATCATTAAATTTTCTGGTTTTACAATGCATTCACATTCGATCTGGAACATTTCAGTTTTGGGGCGAATAAGCAATTCAGCATTGACAAAAAGATCTGCAACTTTGAAATATCTGAAATTTGGTTTGGGAATACGGGTAAGATTTCGATATATCTCCACAAAGTTAAGCAATCCCTGCGTGCGTTTTGAAATGGTACTGAGAGCGCTGTGAACAGTCTCTACCTGCTCATCGTCCAGACTGCCAAGCCTGTAACTGCCATCATTTTCTTCTGCTATAAGTATATCTTTGACTGTACCAGCCAGGGAAGAAATTGGTGTAATAGAATTCATGATTTCGTGGGTGAGTACACGAATGAGTTTCTGCCATGACTCTATTTCTTTTTCTTCCAGCTCATTGTGAATGTTTTGCAGTGAAATGAGAGTAAAATCCTGGCCGCGCATACGGAATTGTGTGGCATTCACAGCTATTTGCAAAATCTCATCATCAATAAAAAGTTTAACCAGTGTTTTATCACCTGCTTTCAGATGATGCAGACGGGCAGGTAAATCAGCTTTCACTACTGCAAGATCATTAAGATGCCTGATATTTTTAATTTTAAAAAGTTTCAGCACAGCCTGGTTGTACTGGTCAATTATTCCATCATCTTTAAAAGCAATAATTCCAATACTTACATGCTGAATTACGGTAAAAAGATAGTTCAGATGTTCCTCCCGTTCTGAGCGGTATTTTCTGAATTCCTGAATAACTTCATTGAAAGCATTGTTCAATTCATCAAAACTCTTTCCAAGTCCGTGATCGGTAAATGAGCTTGAAAAGTCAGCATGTTTGATACTTTGTAAAAAGCCGGTAAGTTTACGGTTGGTGGTTTCGACAAAACTTACCAGGGCATAAACCTGATAAACGATGATGAAGCCAAGAATCACAGCTGAAATGGAATACTCGGTATACCTTATTAAATAAGCGAAAAGAAATGAAGAGGCGACGATGAGAAGCACTCTTATCACCACATGTATGCGGAAATTCTTAAAGCCCATATTTTTCTATTCTACGGTAGAGAGATGCGCGAGTCAATCCTAATTCTTTTGCAGCTTTACTAATGTTCCCGCCATGCTTGTCAATCACTTTACGAATCAGCATACGTTCAGTATCTTCGAGATTGTAAACAGCGGGCTCATTGTCAGTGGAATCATCAAACTGGGTCAAAAAAAAATCGTGTGGTTCAAGAATATTGGATTCGCTCATGATGACTGCACGTTCGACAGCGTGTTGCAATTCCCTTATATTGCCCGGCCAGTGATGCTTTTCCAAACGTTTGTAGGTGGAAGTGTTTACCCGTTTGAGCGTAGTTTTGTATTTTTTGCAGTAAATTTCCAGAAAATATTCCACTAACAGCGGGATGTCTTCAGTGCGCTCGCGCAAGGGAGGAATTGTAATTTCAACAGTGTTGATCCGGTAAAGAAGGTCCTGCCTGAACTTGTTTTCTTTCACCATTTGATAAAGCGGCATATTGGTAGCACAGATCAACCGCACATCAACAGGAATTTCTTTGTTTGTACCCAGTCTCACTACTTTGCGGCTTTGCAGCACTGAAAGGAGTTTTGACTGAAGGTTGAAGGTCAGGTTCCCAATTTCATCCAAAAAAATAGTTCCTTTGTTGGCTGCTTCAAACCTGCCTGCTCTGTCTTCTCTGGCATCAGTAAAAGCTCCTTTTTTGAATCCAAACAGTTCGCTTTCGAAGAGTGTTTCGCTGATAGCTCCCAGATCAACACTGATAAAGACCTGATCATGTCGTTTTGAAGCTCTGTGAATGGCTCTTGCAATCATTTCCTTACCGGTACCATTTTCACCAAGTATTAAAATATTGGCATCAGTTACGGCGACTTTTTTAACTGTAGCCATTACCTGTTGCATTGCTGCGGAGTTTCCAATAATGTTGCAATAGGCCTGATCCTGGTCAGCAATCATCATTTTTTGCCGGGAGCGCAAGTCCTGAAGTTCCTGGTTGGAGCTTCTCACTTTGAGGTTAGCCATAATTGTAGCCAGCAATTTTTTATTGTCCCATGGCTTTAGAATAAAATTGGTAGCTCCTTCTTTAATGCCCTGAACTGCAAGTTCAATGTCGCCATAACCCGTAATAAATATTACAACGGCTGCCGGATCAATTTCAAGAATCTTGTTAAGCCAGTAAAAACCTTCCTTTCCACTTGTGGCATCGCGTGTAAAATTCATATCGAGAAGGATTACATCGTAATTGTCAGCCCGAAGCAGTCCGGGCAGGTTTTCAGGATTCTTTTCAGTATGAACAATCGAAACATGCTGTTTTAAAAAAAGCTTTGCTGCTAGCAGCACATCCTGATCGTCATCAACAATTAAAATCCGGGCATCAGCTTTGTCCATATTCCATCAATGTTTTTATTAGCAAAGAATTTTCTGTGGATTCCCAAAATTTTTGCTAAAGTAATACAACTATGTTCAATTATGTACACGAAAAATGAACGTCAGCGAACAAACTGAAATTGAATTCAGTTATTTACAATTGTTTACAATTGAATTTCAATGTCTTAGAATTAATGGCACAGATTTGGACACAAAGCGGATGTAAAACTTTGTAATTATGGACAGGATCATCGAAAAGAAAAAGTGGACCAGAAGCAGGATCATAACCATCGGTTTAGTGATATTTGCAGCAATATCGCTAATTTTTCTGTTATTTTTCAGGGACAACCAAAGCAAGTTATATGTTGATGCAAATCAACTTTCACTTGCTGAGGCAAAGCTTGACAGGTTTCAGGAATATATTCCCGTGGACGCAATAGTTTTCCCGAAAACTACTGTTTATATTGATGCAGTGCAGGGAGGGACTGTTGAACAGGTTTTTGTTGATGATGGTGCCGAACTTAAAGCCGGAGATACAATACTCAAGCTTTTAAACATTGACATGGAGCTAAGGTATATGGATCAGGAAACCAGAATGTATGACGCAATCAACAATCTGCAAAACTCAAAGGTAAGCCTTGAACGAAGCAAGTTTCTGCGCCAGTCAGAAATTGTCGGTTTGCTTGCCCGGATTGACCAGGTCAAACTGGATTTTGAAAGAAAAAGCAAATTGTATGCTGATAAACTGATTTCCGATCAGGAGTTTGAAGATGCCGAACGAGAATACCAGCTAACCATGAAACAGCTGGATATCTCACTTGAGCTCCAACGGCTTGATTCGGTTTCCATGGTTGAACAGACACGTCAGATCAACAACTCTATTCAGCGGATGCGAAATAATCTGATGCTCCTCAACAAAAACCTGGGCAATCTTCACATTAAGGCACCCACAGCAGGTATTCTCTCATCATTTATAGTTGAAATCGGTGAAACTAAATCGGCAGGCGAACGACTTGGTCAAATCGATATTATGGACGATGGCTTCAAACTGCGTGCAAACATTGACGAGCGATACATTTCAACAGTTCATATCGGGCAGGAAGCAGAGTTCGATTTTGCAGGAAATACTTATCAGCTTGAAATTACAAAGATTTATACCAATGTAACCAACGGAGCATTTCAGGTTGATCTCAATTTCACCGATAAACAACCAATGGCTATCAAAAGAGGGCAAACCGTCCAAATGCGGCTAAAGTTCAGCAGCCCAAGAGATGCAGTCATCATCAGACGGGGAGGTTTTTTCCAGGAAACAGGTGGTAACTGGATTTATGTGGTTGATCCGTCAGGGTCATTTGCTCTCAAAAGGAATATCAGGCTTGGACGTCAAAACACCAATTATTACGAAGTAATGGAAGGTCTTGATCCCGGAGAAAAAGTTATTATTTCGTCCTATAATGCTTTTGGCGGGAAAGATAAGCTCATCTTTCGCTAAGCGAAACCCATTCTGAAATTTTCTTCTCAATCATATTTCTTTTCACTAGTGTCCGGAAAACTAATTGGAGATTTCCTCACCGCCGGCTGGTGGTGAGGAATCTCATTCTCATTTTAATTGCTTACATTTTTAATCGGACAATAGTGATTTCTTTTCAATTTTTAACTTTTATCGGAAATATTTCATTTAATAACCAGATTTCTCTGCCCAAAACCCTACTTTTGCAGCCTCAAAAAAACATATCAAAACATTTATATTTAAGTGATGAAAAATACAGCTTTCATTAAGATGCACGAGGCAATGGGTGGCAGAATTGTGCCATTTGCAGGCTTTAACATGCCAGTACAGTTTGAAGGTGTTAATGCCGAACACGAAACAGTGCGCAAAGCAGTCGGAGTTTTCGACGTTTCCCACATGGGAGAAGTGTGGATAAAAGGACCAAACGCTTTTGCACTTGTACAAAAATTAACTTCGAACGATGTTGCCAAACTCATAGATGGGAAAATCCAGTATTCCTGTTTTCCCAACTATCAGGGTGGTATTGTTGACGATTTACTGGTTTACCGGTTCAATGCAGAAAAATATCTGCTGGTGATTAATGCGTCAAACATCGACAAAGACTGGAAATGGATTAACGACAACAACACTGTTGGTGCTGAAACCATAAATGCTTCAGACGAAACATCCCAATTGGCCGTGCAGGGACCAAATGCCCTGGAAACCCTTCAAAAGCTTACCAGTGAAGATTTATCAGCAATCAGCTACTATACATTTAAAGAAATTGAATTTGCAGGTGTACCGGGTACAATCATGTCGGCCACAGGCTACACAGGAGAAAAGAACAGTTTTGAAATATATTTCCCGAATGAATATGCCGAAAAGATGTGGAATGCGGTGTTTGAAGCCGGAAAAGAGTTCGGAATTAAACCTATCGGACTGGGAGCGCGCGACACATTGCGTCTGGAAATGGGCTTTTGCCTTTACGGAAATGATATCAACGACACCACTTCTCCAATTGAAGCTGGACTGGGTTGGATTACCAAATTTGTTGAAGGCAATGATTTTATCAACCGTCCCTATCACGAAAAACTTAAAAAAGAAGGTGCAAGTAAGCATCTGCGCGGTTTCGAAATGATCGACAAAGGAATTCCGCGTCAACATTACGAAATATGTGATGGGCAGGGAAATGTGATTGGAGAAGTTACTTCCGGAACCATGTCACCTTCGTTGAAAAAAGCTATTGGAATGGGTTACATTAAAACCGGATTTCACAATATCGACAGCGAGATTTTTATCAAAATCAGGGAGAAACTGCTCAGGGCAAAAGTCGTTAAACTGCCCTTCTACCAATAATCTGACATAGTAAATAATTCTTGCTTTACCCGCAGCCAAGCAATAAAAAAATGTCTTTGAAACCATCAATAAGTGTCTGTTTTTCGCCAGCACTTATTGATTTTATATTTATCAAAGAAGAAACTATTGTGGTGGTGGCAGATATCCTAAGAGCTACAACTTCAATGATTTCAGCTCTTGCCTGCGGTGCCAAAAGCATCCTTCCGGTATCGTCACTCGAAAAAGCCAGAGAGTTTAAATTGCAAGGTTTTCCGGTTGCTGCCGAACGTGACGGAAAGATGCTGGATTTTGCAGATTTTGGAAATTCTGCTTTCGAGTTCATGAATGATCGCATCCGGAATAAAAAACTGATTTTCAGTACAACAAACGGGTCTGTGGCTATCGAAAAAGCATCGAAACTCGGTGATACTGTTCTTGGAGCATTCAGCAATATCTCAGCACTTGCCAAATGGATTCACGAACAACACCGTCACTTGCTCATACTCTGTTCAGGCTGGAAAAACAACTTTTGCCTTGAAGATACTATTTTTGCCG
This sequence comes from Sphingobacteriia bacterium, assembly GCA_009930115.1. Classification (GTDB taxonomy): domain Bacteria; phylum Bacteroidota; class Bacteroidia; order Bacteroidales; family 4484-276; genus RZYY01. The sequence continues at coordinate 12,269 of RZYY01000004.1, forward strand.
GAGCACTGATTGAAAAACTCATTGCTGACAGCACTTTTGAAATACATTGCGATTCAGCACATGCCGCTTTCGACCTCTGGAAAACAGCCAAAACTGATTTGCTGACTTATTCCGGAAAAGCTTTACACAGAGAGCGTCTGCACCAACTCGGAGTGGACAATATTGTACCGTTTTCATTTGAAACAGATACATTTAATGTTGTGCCAATTTTGAAAAATGGAGAACTAATCGATGCGCTTATTACAAATCAAAATCTGAAAGACTGATGAAAATACACTTTATTGCTATTGGAGGAGCCGTGATGAATAACCTTGCTGTATCGATGGTTAAAAAAGGATTTCAGGTAAGCGGCTCCGATGATGAAATATTTGATCCTGCACTTAGTAATCTCCGGAAACATGGAATTTTACCCGCAAAACCCGGCTGGTTTCCTGAAAAAATAACCGTTGGTCTTGATGCCGTCATCCTGGGAATGCATGCCAAACCCGGGAATCCTGAGCTGGATCGGGCTTTGAAACTTGGACTTAAAGTTTATTCCTTTCCTGAATATCTTTATGAGCAATCCAGGGATAAAATTAGGGTCGTGATAGCCGGTAGCCATGGGAAAACCACCATTACTTCGATGATAATGCATGTGCTCAGGCATCAGCACATCGATTTTGATTATCTGGTTGGTGCTAAAACAGAAGGTTTCGATATCATGGTCAGGTTAACAGATGCTCCTGTTATAGTCATCGAAGGAGATGAATACCTCACCTCAGCTCTCGACCCGCGCCCCAAGTTTCTGCATTACAAACCTCACATCGCTTTAATCAGTGGAATTGCATGGGATCATATTAATGTTTTCCCGACTTTCAGCGGTTATGTGGAACAGTTCAGTCTTTTTATTAAAAGCATCGAAAAAAACGGACATCTTATTTATTGTCAAAACGATCCGGTACTCAGACAAGTTGTGGAAGAATCGGGACGGCAGGACTCTTCTTTACCTTATGCTGCTGTCGAATCTGTAACTGAAAACGGGAAATCGTGGCTCATCCGGCAGAAGCCAAAATTTGAAAAATATCCGCTGAAAATCTTCGGAAATCACAACATGTTCAATATAAGCGGAGCTCTTGAAGTCTGCAGGCTTTTAGGAATAAAAGAAGATGATTTCAACAGTGCCATAAGTACCTTCAAAGGAGCTGCCAATCGTTTGGAACGCATTGCCGACAATGGTGAATCAGCTGTTTTCAGAGATTTTGCCCACGCTCCTTCTAAATTAAGAGCAACCGTAGAGTCGGTAAAAGCACAATATCCTGACAGAAAGCTGATAGCTGTAATGGAATTGCATACCTACAGCAGCCTGAGCAGGGAGTTTCTCAGCCATTACCGTAATAGTATGGATCAGACTGATATTCCGGTTGTGTTTTTCAGCCCGCATGCCATCGCATTGAAAAAGCTTCCGTCCATCTCTCCGGAAGATGTTATCAAAGGATTTGACCATCCGGATTTAAAGGTGTTTACCGACACTGCAAAACTGGAGGAATTTATCCGCAGTTGCAAAACATACAAAACCAATTTGTTGATGATGAGCTCCGGAAATTTTGGGGGGTTTGACTTACAAAAACTATGTTCAGAAATTTTTTAGCGTTTTACCAAATAAACATTGATTTTTATAGAGCTGATAAGCAAATAATTTTATTTTTGTAGCAACTATTTGATGTGTATGTATTGCTTCAGGTTGTTATCCATATTAAGCACACGCAACTATTTGAATATTAAAAGAAGAGACGCCTTTCTTTTCTGATCTTTTCAGCACAGACTGAAAACCCTTCCCATTAGTTTTCCGATCAATTCATTCAGATTAACAATTAAAATTTACGAAGTATGGAATTACCATTTGCTGAACCTTACAAAATGAAAATGGTGGAAAGTATCAGAAAAAGTTCGCGTAAAGAACGTGAAGAATGGATCAAAACTGCCAGGTACAATCTTTTTAATCTCAAAAGCGAACAGGTTTTTATTGACTTAATAACTGACTCGGGTACAGGTGCCATGAGCGACAAACAGTGGTCGGAGATGATGCTTGGTGATGAGAGTTATGCCGGTGCATCTTCTTACTACAAATTGAAAAATGCAATCAAAGAAATCCTTGGTTTTGATTACTTTCTTCCTACTCACCAGGGCAGAGCTGCCGAAAATGTTTTATTTTCGACAATGATAGAAGCCGGAGATATCGTTCCCGGCAACTCGCATTTCGACACCACCAAAGGACACATTGAGTTTCGGAATGCCACAGCAGTTGACTGTACGATCAGTGAAGCTTTTGATACCACTGTTGAACACCCTTTTAAAGGCAACATAGACCTTGAGAAACTCGAATACGTGCTCAAATCCCATCCTGTCGAGCGCATTCCGTTAATAATCGTGACAGTTACCTGCAACAGCTCCGGTGGACAACCAGTTTCAATGCAGAATCTCCGTGAAGTTTATTCTTTGGCAAAAAAATATGTCGTACCGGTATTTTTTGATTCCGCCCGATTCGCCGAAAATGCATATTTTATCAAAATGCGGGAGCCTGGTTATGCTACCAAATCTATCAGGGAAATTGTGGCAGAAATGTTCAGTTATTCTGACGGAATGACCATGAGCAGTAAAAAAGATGCCATAGTTAATATGGGAGGCTTCATCGGATTCAGAGAAGAAACTTTATGGAAAAAAGCCCAGACATTTAATATTATGTTTGAAGGATTTATCACATACGGAGGAATGTCAGGACGTGATATGAATGCACTTGCCCAGGGGCTGTATGAAGGTACTGAATTTGACTACCTGGATTCGCGAATTAAACAGGTGGCTTATCTCGGTCAGCAGCTCAGAAGCTATGACATTCCGGTTCAAATGCCATTTGGTGGCCACGCCATTTTTGTAGATGCAAAGCGATTCCTGCCAAAAATCCCGAAAGAACAATTTCCTGCTCAAACCTTGGCTGTGGAGCTTTATCTCGAAGGTGGTGTGCGCGGTGTGGAAATAGGTGCATTATTGGCCGATCGTGATCCGGTTACCCGTGAAAACCGTTATCCAAAACTTGAATTACTACGTCTTGCTATTCCCAGAAGAGTGTATACCAACAATCACATGAACTACGTTGCTGTGGCGCTTGGAAACGTTTATGAACGTCGCAACAAGATTCACGGCGGAGTAAAAATCATCAATGAAGCGCCTATTATGCGGCATTTCACTATAGAACTCGAAAGGATTTGATCAGGATTTCCCGTAAATTGAGTTCTCCTGAATACTGTTAATTCCCGGTGAAATTATCCGGAAGCCGTTAAAAAATAATTGCTAATTCAGATAAATATCGAATGGCATGCGAGCCTGAACTCCGGTTGCATTCTGCCAGTACTTGAATTGCTGATAAATTCTGTAATTTTCGCCAAGTTCTGAACGCAAACGAGACTCGAGGGCGCTGTTTCCGGTAATTTCATCGAACAATTCCTGGAAAAAGTCTTTCTGGGCAGGTAATTCTTTAACTGAGTAAGTTTCAAGATCAGCAAGCTCTACCGCTGCTTTTATGGCATCTTTTAAACCGCCAATCTCATCAACCAGTCCGATGTTACGGGCATCACTTCCGATCCAGACGCGTCCCTGTCCGATGGCATCCACTTCATCATAAGTCATTCCGCGGCCGGCAACAACATGATTAACAAATGTTTTGTAAATGTCTTCAATCTGACTCTGAATTACTTCCTGCTGCTGTAAGGTCAAAGGCCTGAAAGGTGTTATAAAACCGGAATTGGCATTGGAAGCAGAATAATCAATGGTAATCCCCAGCTTATTTTTCATGGTGGCTTCGAGGTTGGGAACCATACCAAGCACACCAATAGAACCAGTAATGGTTGACCCTTCGGCAAAGATTTTATGCGCAGCAGCTGAGATATAATATCCACCTGAAGCTGCAACATTGCCCATTGAAACAATAAATGGTTTCTCTTCTGCTGCTAGTTTGGTTTCGCGCAGGATAACATCAGATGCTAAAGCACTACCACCAGGAGAATTAACACGCATAACAATTGCTTTTACACGACTGTCTTCCCTTGCATCTCTTATGGCTTTGGCAATCCGGTCCGACCCGATTATATCATCACTTCCTTCACCCGTAATAATCTCACCAACTGCATAAACAACAGCAATTTTGTTTGAGTGATCAGTTTTTTCTTTCACCGGATCAGGCGCATCAAAATATTTCCCCAGTTTCAGAAGAGCCAAATCCTTATCTTCTTCAATCCCAACAAGCATTTTCAGTTCTTTCATCACTTCGTCATAATACCTTAAACCGTCAACAAATTTCAGATTTAAAGCATCCTCGGCAGATCTAATCAACAAACCGTCGGCAATCCGATTCAGTTCATCTTTCTTGATATTACGCTTTGTCGAAATACCTTCGAGAATTTCAGCCCATGCACCCTTCACCATTGCATTCATTTGCTCCCGGTTCTCATCGCTCATCTTGTCAAGCATAAAAGGTTCAACCGCACTTTTGTATTTGCCATGCCTGATAATCTGCATATCTACATCCAGTTTTTCGAGCGTCCCTTTAAAAAACATGACTTCAGCCATTAAACCTTTAAAATCAAGGTTGCCTTCCGGATGTAAGTAAATTTTATCAGCAACTGAGGCCAGATAATAAGCACTCTGAGAAAAAGATTCGCTGTAGGCAATGATAAATTTCCCGGATTCTTTGAAATCAAGGAGTGCCCTGCGCACTTCCTGCAAATTCGACAAACCACCCTGAATTGTGGTCAGATCAAGATAAATCCCTTTAATGTTTGGATCTTTTGAAGCTTTTTCAAAGTTTTTCAAAATATCATTCAATCCTAAAGGAGATATAGGTTTCATTGATGTAAAATCAATACTTGTAAAGGGATCGTTGAGCGATCTGTCCCTGATCTCAGTATCAAATTTAACATGCAGAACTGTGTTCTCTGCAACTTTAACTGATTCTTTTTCCATAAAGGATGCCATTGAAGCAACCATCCCTATCAGAAGAAAAAACAGGATAACTGACATTAAAAAAAAGCCAACCATGGAGGCTAAAACATATTTAAGGAACTGTTTCATAATGTGGAATTTATTTGATGATTAAACTTTTGATGTGCAAAGGTGGAATTTATTTCTGAAAAGTTGTCGTATTTTTGGCACGATTTCAACTTTTTCTTCTTACAAATGCATACATGCTACTTACAACTTGGGAGTAATCTCGGTAACAAAGCTTTTCAACTGCAATCTGCCTGTACAATGATATCTTCACAAGCGGGCATCATTTCTAAATATTCTTCAATATATGTTACTGAACCATGGGGTTTTACAACTAAGAATTTGTTTTTCAACCAGGTTATTGAAGTAAGAACCAATCTTTCAGCACACAATCTGCTATCAAGCCTGCTTAATATTGAGCATTCTCTGGGGCGTAAACGTAACAATATTTATGGTTACTCTTCCCGAATTATTGATTTGGATATTCTGTTTTATGAAGACATGGTAATAAACACTCCTGACCTTATCCTACCTCATCCTCTTCTGCACAAGCGCCGTTTTGTGCTGGAACCTCTGAATGAAATTGCTCCCGACCTGTTACATCCGATTCTGGGAAAAACCATCCATGAATTGACTTTTGCCTGCCAGGACCATCTGAAGGTTCAGATTTTATCCAATGATTACTTAACCATCTCACTGCGATCCAATGAAGCTGTCTGAATATAATTTTATTTCCATCGAAGGCAACATAGGCGCTGGTAAAACTACACTGGCTACACGAATTGCCAACGACTACAATGCTAAACTCATACTGGAACAATTTGAAGACAATTCCTTCCTGCCCAAGTTTTATCTTGATCACGAAAAATATGCTTTCCCGCTTGAGCTTTCATTTTTGGCCGAACGATTTGAGCAATTGAAAAAGGAACTTACCCATCGCGATCTTTTTACCGATTTTACTATTTCTGATTATTTTATACACAAATCCTTCATTTTTGCCCGAAAAAATCTACCTGATGACACTTTTTCGCTTTACAAAAAACTTTTCGAAATAATCAGTGAAACCCTTCCCAAACCCGACCTGCTTGTTTATCTTTATTTGGATATTAAGCATTTGTTGAGGAATATTCAATCCCGCGGTCGAAGTTATGAACAAAACATAGAGGCTGAGTATCTGGAAAAAATTCAGCACAGTTATCTTGATTTCATAAAAAAACAAACCAGCATGCGGATTCTGATTGTTGACACCAACAATATGGATTTTGTTCACAATGAGGAAGATTACAAATTGATAATAAAACTAATCTCACAAAAATACCCTGTTGGAATTACGCTGATTAATCCCGGGCAGGAAGATTAAACCATGAAAAACATATTTTCGCCCACTGTAATCAAAAACGATTATTTGCGTTCATTTCTGATGAAATTTCAATGTTTATCAATCTTTCTGCTGATTTTCATCTTTGCTGGAAATCCTGAAGCAAAAACGCAAACACCGGAGAAAAAAACGGAAACCGAGCGTTTATCGCTTGTTTATCCATCGATCGCTTTTCAACTTCCGGGAGGTAACATGGCCGACCGCTTTGGCCCAAGTTCGGCAGTGGGTGGAGGTTACATTTTTAAAACCAAAAACAATTGGCTGTTAAATGCAGATTTCAGCTATATTTTCGGGAACAAAATCAACGAGGATAGCCTGATCCAAAACCTGCTGACTGAGGATGGATTTGTCATTAGCGACGAAGGCCAGATTGCTGATGTTAGTTTTTTCGAGCGTGGATTTTATTCCACAATCAGAATTGGAAAAATTATTCCGATATTTGGTTCAAATCATAATTCAGGATTGATGATCAATGCCGGCGCAGGATTTTTACAGCATAAAATTTACATTAAAGTAGAAGAAAACAATACTGCTGCCCTTCGCAATGATTACATCAAAGGATACGACAGACTTACCAACGGCTTCAGCACCACAGAGTTTATCGGTTATATGCACATGGGCAAATCAAGGCTTGCAAACTTTTTTGCGGGTTTTGAATTTGTACAGGCCTGGACAGAAAACCGCCGATCGATGAACTTCGACACAATGCAGCGCGACCGCACACAACGACTCGATTTGCTCTTTGGTTTAAAAGCTGGTTGGATCATTCCCTTCAGAAAACGAATGGCCGATGATTTCTTTTATTATTGATTTTTCTGTCCGGATTTTAACTTAAAAAGTTTAATAAAAACTGCAACAATAGATTTAACAATTTTCGACAGTGTATTTTTTTTATAATCTGTTCATTCATCTCTATCAGGTACTTATCAAGATCAGCAGCTTGTTCAAACCAAAAGCCAGGCTGTGGTGCATAGGGCGCAGAGATATTTTTTATCACCTCAGCCGAACGATTCAAAAAGACCAACCAATTGTTTGGTTTCATTGTGCTTCTCTTGGTGAATTCGAACAGGGACGTCCGGTGATCGAAGCTTTCAGGAAACAATTTCCTGACATACGCATTTTACTTACTTTTTTTTCTCCCTCAGGTTATGAAATCAGAAAGAATTATCCTGGTGCCGACTACATTTTTTATCTGCCTGCCGACACCGGAAAAAATGCATCCCGGTTTATCCGTCTTGTCAAACCATCGCTGGCAGTGTTTATAAAATATGAATACTGGTTCAATTACATGCGGGTCTTGAAATCCGAAAATATCCCCCTGGTTTATATTTCAGCCATATTCAGACCAGGACAAAGGTTTTTCAGGCCATGGGGTAAATGGCAGCTCAGCCGGTTAAAAACAGTAAGTCACTTTTTTGTCCAAAATGATGAGTCAGCACAACTTCTGAAAAAAGCAGGAATTAATCAGGTAACTGTGAGTGGAGATACCCGGTTCGACAGGGTATTAAGCATTTCAAAACTAAAAAAGGATTTCCCGTTAATCGCAAGATTTTGTGAAAATAACCCGATTTTGCTTGCCGGAAGCACCTGGCCTCCGGATGAGGAACTTATTATCAGCCTGGCCAACGAAAAAATGACAGACCTCAAAGTCATCTTTGCCCCTCACGAAGTGCATCCTGAAAGAATCAAATCGTTGATAAAAAAAATCAAATTATCGTCTCTGAAATTCTCAGAAGCCAGTCCGGAAAATATTTTACAGGCTCAGGTGCTCATCATTGACAGCATCGGCATCCTGTCTCACCTTTATCAATATGCTACGATTGCCTATATCGGCGGTGGTTTTGGTACTGGCATTCACAATATTCTCGAAGCTGCCACATTTGGGAAACCTGTTATCTTTGGTCCCAACTACCATAAATTTCAGGAAGCAGTGGATCTTGTAAACCTTGGCGGAGCTTTCAGTATACGCACTGAGACCGAACTTCATCAATTAATTAAACACTTGCTTACCAATAAAATTCAATTGCAAAAATCTTCGGAAACTGCAAGCCGATATGTATCTGAAAAAGGTGGTGCAACCGATATCATCCTCACTTTTCTTGCAAAATACTTTCCTGAACACTGACTGATTAATCGCCTTTTTTCAATCTGATTCAGCTCCGAATCATCGTACTTGGCAATCACGTTTCAAAACCAATCGTCTGTTTTTATCCTTTTTCTAATTTTGCCAAAAATTCGACTGTGATTTTCCCGAATAATTTTGAAGCAAAAATAGGATTTGACTATATCCGTCAATTGTTGGAAGGATATTGCCTCAGCGAAATGGGGAGGGCGTTTGCTGCCAGCATTCGCTTTGATGTAAACTTTTCCCAGATCGAAAAAAAAGTAGCCCAAACTGCTGAATTTCTTCAGCTCCTGAACAATGAAAATCCTTTCCCGTCACAAAACTATTTCAACCTGATTCCCGAGTTGCAGCGTATCAAGCTTCCAGGGTCTTACATTATTCAGGAACAGCTTTTTGATTTGAAGAGCTCACTTGAAACACTCAACGATGTGATTGCCTTTATTCAAAAACTTGATAATGAAAGATTTCCATTGCTTAAACTGTTGTGCGAAAGTAAACATACCGACCGCAGTATCTTAAATGAAATAGAGCGAATCATTGATGATAAAGGAAATATCAAAGATCGGGCATCAGACAAACTGCATGAGATCAGAGTAAGGCTCGTGAAGCTTTCAGGCGAAATTGACCGCGCTGTTCGCAAGGTGATGCTCCAAGCCCGCAAAAACGGATGGATTAATCCAAATGATGATGTGACCATCCGAAATGGCCGCCTTGTTATACCAATCCCTGCTACCAACAAAAGAAAGATCAGGGGTTTTATTCAGGATGAATCTTCGACCGGACAGACTGTTTACATTGAGCCTGCTGAAGCTTTGGAAGCAAACAATGAAATTCTGGAATTGCAAAACGCCGAAAAACGTGAGATTGTTCGCATTCTCACAGTCTTCACCGAAAAGATAAGAGATCGTGCTGATGATCTGATTGAAGAATTTCGTTTCCTTGGCCTCATTGATTTCATCAGGGCAAAGTCCATACTTGCATTGCAAATCAAGGCAATAAAACCCGTAATGAAGGATCAACCACACCTTGGTTGGAAGCGTGCCGTTCATCCATTGCTCTTTCTGGCCCATCAAAAACAAAAAAAACATGTTGAACCGCTTGACATTATTTTAAATGACGAAAATCGTATTCTGGTAATTTCAGGACCGAATGCCGGAGGAAAATCAGTATGTCTTAAAACTGTCGGATTACTGCAATACATGCTTCAATGCGGGTTACCCGTTCCAATGGAGGAAAGTTCGGAAACCGGAATTTTTAAAGATATTTTTCTGGATATCGGAGACGAACAATCCATCGAAGATGACCTGAGCACTTATACATCGCACTTGCGCAACATGAAACTGCTGGCATTGAAAGCCAATAAAAAAAGCCTCTTTCTTATTGATGAATTTGGAACAGGTACTGAACCTCAACTGGGAGGGGCTATTGCTGAAGCCATACTGGAACATCTGAACCATAAAGAAGCTTTCGGGGTAGTTACTACCCATTATGGCAATCTGAAACAAATGGCCGGTAACACATCAGGCCTGATAAACGGAGCAATGCTTTTCGACACAAGGGAAATGCGCCCCCTCTTCAGGTTGCAAATGGGCAACCCGGGAAGTTCATTTGCATTCGAAATTGCAAAAAAAACCGGATTCCCCTGGTACATTCTCCGAAATGCCGAAAAGAAAATCGGAAAAGTTCAGATTAAATTTGACCAGCAACTACAGCAACTCGAACTGGAAAAAAAAGAACTTCTTGAACAACAAAAACAGGTTACGCTGGCTGAAAGTAAATTTAAGGAGCTTGCTTCCAGATACCAGGAATTGTTGAACAAGCTTACCGAATCAAAGGAAAACATCCTCAAAGAAGCAAAATCAGAAGCATTAAGGATTATTGAAGAAAGCAACAGATTAGTAGAAAATACCATCAGACAAATCAAAGAAGCCCAGGCTGATAAAGAAAAAACCAGATTTATCCGGGAAAAAATGAAAACTGAAGCCAGTCAGATCATTCACTCAATAAAGTCTGATGAACAAGATAAAATCAAAACTACCAGACAAAAACGGAATCCGGCAATTTCAAAAAAAGAAACAAACAGAATTTTTGTTGGTAACAGGGTACGTATTCCCCCTCAGCAATCAGTCGGTGAAGTAATCGAAATAGGAACAGACGAAGCAGTAATTAGTTTTGGAAGCATCATTATGAGGGTTCCCCTTCAGAAAATAGTGAATGTCGGGGAAGAAGAATTTTACCAAAAGGTGATGATACGACGAAGCAGTAAAAATGACATCATCAGCGACATCAATACCCGAATGGCCAATTTCAGCCTAACCCTCGATCTCAGGGGAAAACGAGGAGAGGAAGCAGCAGCAGAATTGAATAAATATATTGACGAGGCAATGTTGCTGAACATAAAGGAAGTTAAGATCATTCACGGTAAAGGAGATGGCATCCTGCGAAAAATTGTCCGCGAGAATCTTAAATCAATTTCTGAAGTGGTTCATTATGAAGATGAACACATTGAAAGAGGGGGAAGCGGAGCAACAATTGTGCGGCTAAAATGATTTATTCCCGACTCTTTGTTAAACAACTTTTCTTTTTATCTGTTAATCCGGGATGATGAAAAACAAAATTGTACAACTAAATTATCCCGACTTTGATTCCTTTATTAAGGAAAATTCCGTTTTGATTGATTTTTGGGCTGAATGGTGCTATCCCTGTAAAGCACAGCATCAAATGCTTGAAGAGATCAGCCTTCAGTTTGATCACCTTTTATCATTTGCTACTGTGAATGTTGATGATAACAAAGCTATAGCTTCTAAATACGAAGTCAGTAATTTGCCATCTCTTCTTCTTTTCATCAACGGAAAAGAAGTTCGCCGCTTTATCGGTTTGCAAAACAAAGATTTTCTTAGCAGCCAGATTGACCGGTATTTAAACAAAAAAAATCATAAGTATGACTCAGCCTACATTGGAGAATAAGAGCAATCGCTGGAAATCGGGTATTTTTAAATTCATTCCTTTACCCACTATGATCGGCATCCTGGCAGGTGCTATTGGCGGATATATTTATTATAAACAGGTAGTCTGTGTTTCGGGGGGATGTCCGCTCACTTCCAATCCTTTTATCACCATTATCTGGGGAGGACTGGTCGGGTATCTGATTTCTGATATGTTTAAAAAACGCAAAACCTCCAAACCTACTGAAAAATAGCATTTTAATCAAGAAAAACTATCATCCCTTCTCAACCTTACTACCTTACAAAATTTCAGCACTCTGTTGATTTTCTGTGTTTTTCTCTTTTAGTTTTTATTTAGTTTCTGTAATCAACTCAAAAAGGAGAATCAAAGCTCATTTTCCTGATTTTCAGTTACCTGTCGTTTTGCAAACTTTTGCAGTGAAGGTGGTATTTGATCAAAAAAAGGCGAATAAGATGGAACGACAGAAGGCTGTCCTGAATCTTCAAGTATTTTCATCCCTTTATTACTGTCAAGCATAAACACAAGATAATTTTCAGCCAAGTGTCTTTTTTTTGATTTCTTTGGTATAGTCAGTCCGTAAACCATGCTTTTGCCTTTTTCAACGATACTGGTTCCTGGTTTGGCACCCAGTGTTTCAGTACTAACCCCGGCATACCAATTTTCCATCAACGGATTACCCTGGTTCAACTCGGCAGGAAGTTGTACATAGGACAAATGGTGCTGTTGGGCAACACTGCGGTAAAGAAAAATATAATCAACGTGTCCGCTTTCGAGAAGCGCAATCAGATCAGTTTCTTTAGGTCGAATATTATCAAGATTTTTCTGTAAGAGCATTTCAGCTAACCCTTCTTTCTTATAAAACAGCTCAGCCAGTTTTGCCGTAAACACAGTCCTAACGCCGCAAGGGTCATGATCAGGATTGCTGCGTGCAAGGTGCACATCAGGATGGAGCATAATTTCGTACCAGTTTTGCTGATTGATTTTGTCGGCAAATTTTGATTTCTCTGTGTAAACAATAGCCATTTCGTTGGCAGCAAATTTAATATACCATTCAGCATGATCCGGAATGAGCATTTGTTCGATTACCGAATAATCCGCCGAAAGATAGATATCGCATGGGGTTTCAATTTCCATAATTCTTCTTGCTCCTGCTTTACTTCCCCAAGCTTCTGACAAAATGGTAACATCCGGGTATTCTTTTTGAAAAGCCTGCGAAATCATTTTTACCGGATAGGTAAGACTGCCGGCATGAATAATATGAAGCGTCTGCTGATGCTGATCCGTCCTATCCTGATTTCTAATACATCCCGTTGTTATGATCAACATCCACAACACGAAACCTATAGTATAGAAAAATTTTAGTTGATAAACTTTCTTCATTGTTCATTTATTCATTTAAAAACACTATTGACCGATAAAATTCAAAAAGGGTAGAAAAATGTGGAGGGGATTCCTCTCCGCCAGCCGGCGGTTCAGAATCTCATGCTCATTTTTAATTGCTTTCATTTTTAATCGGACAATAGTGATTTAAAAACAAAAGTCCGGAATGCAAACTTAGAATAAAACAGATGAATTCGCGGACTTTTTTAGATGAGAAAAATACTTACAGCTTTAAAACTTTCACCCTGCCTGGTGTTTTTCAGCAAGCAGACTAAAACCTGTAGCTCAACTCAGCGGTTATCATACGCCCCGGAGAAACCAAATTTCGTGAATCAACATAATCATCATCCAGCAAATTGTGTATTTTCAGTGAAGCAGCCAGGCCTTTGTAAATGTTGCGCCACAAGTGAACGTCAATATTACTGTAAGCTTCAATTTCTTCTGAATTTATATCATTGGTCCATTGTGCACCCTTGTAATCGTAAGCAAAGTATAAATTGACAATTTGATTTTTCCAGGTAAATGAGCTGTGAAATAAATCTTCCGGCTGATACACCAGTGCCTTACCTTCAAGATCATCGTCAAGTTCTTCGTCAAAACGTTTGTATTCAGTAATTTCAGTGCTAATTTTACTGTAAGCTAAAGCCAAATTCATACCTGGAGTAATATTGATACCTACAGCCAATTCGGCACCAAGGATATCCACTTTCCCAATATTGTCCTTTATTCGGATTGGACGCATTTTATTGTTCATTTCCAAAGAATCCCCTGTTGCAATGTAAGCATGATAATCTCTACCCATCGAATAATAAACCGATGGAGAAATGGTAAGAATTTTCCCTGCAAAGACATCTCCGCCGATTTCCACATTATCAATATATTCTGGTTTTAATTCCGGATTGGCAAGTTTCATACCTCCTGATATGCGCCCTGTACGGCACATATCATCGAGCACTGCAGGGCGGAATCCTCTGCTGTATCCCGCATAAATTCTGTATTTTTTTTCTTTATGATACTGGAGTGAAATACGCGGACTGATAGAACTAAAATTAGCATCATCCAGATTTTCGGCGAAATTCTGAAGGAATGCAGTTTCGTTAGTGGGTTCTTCAACGATGAAAGAACCGTCGTAAAAACCTGCATAATCGAATCTTAACCCGGCGAGCACCCGCCACGGAGAATCAAAAAGCACCATTTCATCCTGAATAAAAAATCCGGCCTGAATCATTTTCCCCTTGTTTATAACTTTGTCAGTGGAGGTAATGTACACATCATTTCCGTCAACTGCGCCATTCTTGACATCAATACCTGCGGTAAATGCATGTGCCTGCCCAACCGAAAAATTCAAAGCTGAAAGCAATCCCAGATCACTCCGAATAGATTCCACATCATAACGGGTAATTTTGTCATTGCGAAAACTTTCCCGGATATTCTGATAATTCTCACGCTGGCCGTAAAGGGTGACATTTAACATACTTTCTTCACTGAAATTATTACGGTACTTGATCCGTCCGTTCAGTCCTTCATAAAGGTTATATCCCCCATCATCCGAAGCCAGTGAATCGTTTTCAAAACCATATCCTTTATAGTTTGATCCGGTACCTCTTTTACCTGAATAAAAACCTCCTGCAAATTCGATATTCTGATTGGATGAAATCATGTACCCGCCCCTGATATTCATTTGGTATTCATCAAGAAATGCATCTACTGAATATTCATCTATATCTTCTGCAGGTGTCGTTACATAACCATCGCTGGTTCTGTACATTCCGTTCAATCCCCAGTAAAAATTGTATTTCCGACCGGAAAAATCAGCCTGAGTATGGTAAGTGTTAAAAGTTCCGGCACTTTGACTTATTCCACCCTGAATTGATTTTTCAGGAACCGGAGTTATCAGGTTGATGATACCCCCCATGGCATTTCCTCCGTAAATGGAAGACCCCGGTCCTTTAATCACCTCAACCTGTTGAATATCACTTACACCAATAGCATTCCAATTGACACTGCCACCATCAGATTTATTGACAGGTACTCCATCAATTAACACCAACGTACGGCCTTGTTCACTCCCCATACCCCGCAACGAAACTGTAGAAGAAGAGAGAAATGCAGCACTGCGACTCACTGAAACTCCCGGAATTGCACGCAATAATTCATCAGCTGACAATATTGGCATGGCACTTATTTTCTGCCTGTTCATCACCTCTATGCGTGCAGGATAATCCATAACCGTCCGGCGACTTCTGGTTGCTGAAACTACCACATCCTCCAGTTCCATTACTTCAGGAAATAATGGAATTTGAATTTGTCGGTCTAAGGCACCTTCTGAAATACGCTCAGTAACAGTAAGGTATCCAACATAGCTAACTTTCACAACAACAGCATGTTTCTCATCCATCGTAAATTCAAACAAACCCTCACTATCGGTGGTGGTAAATTTCGACAATTTCTCCAGTTTTACCGTAGCTCCGGATAAGGGTTGGCCGCTTTCGGCGTTAAACACTTTTCCTTTCAGCACTATCTGACCATTGACAGCTCCTGTCAATAACATGATGACTGTAATTAAAAAACTTAACTTTTTCATTTTCATTAAATTAAAAATACTTTTCAATAAAAATCAGGAAATTTTTCGAGTTGCAAAATTAGCATATCGATTGATAAAAAAAACTATTTCTGGTAAACAATTTTATTCAAATCATCCTGCAGGTTTGATAGTTGTTCCTGAATGACAGGATCGACCTGATTGTAAAGCTTTTCAAAAAAAGCAACAAGCTGTTCCCCTTTGGGGGTAAGAACGGTTTGCCCACCACAAACACCACCACGGGATTTTTCGATTACTGCAAAGCCAAGCCTCTCTTCAATTTTCTTCAGATTATCCCATGTTTGTCGGTAAGCATATCCCATTTGTTCTACCGCAGCTTTAAGAGAACCCGTATCTCGTATTGCTTTGAGCAAGTGCCATTTGCCTTCCCCAAGAATGCTGATTTCATCCTCGGTTTCGATCCAGAACTTATATTTTAAAATTACACCAGCCATGTTTTTTCAAAAAGTTTACAAAGTTAAAAATTTCTGCTTGTAAAAAAAATGGTCTCTCTATCCTGATGATGCTAAAAGATGATTACTAATTGATTATTAATTATTTATAATTATTTATTGAAAATTATCTTTTCATTTCTCAGTCATCTCATCAGAAAAAGTCTGATCTTTGCGACTTGCAAATTATACCAATCGTTCAATTTTAAATTTATCAAAATGAGAAGCATTTTAAATTTTGTTATGTTAATGCTGATTTTCGGAGTAGTTTTTTCATGCAGCCCGAAATCAGATGCGGTTTCCGGTGCCAGCAAACCAGCGGCAGAAAATGGCAACAGCACTTATCATCAGACTGACGAGACAATTCTCACACCCGGTGAACTGACAATTGCTGGTGAAGTGGCTAATCCGGGAAAAGTCAACCTGGATGATTTTTACAAACGTGAGGTTGTAATCAAAGAAGCGCTATATGATAAAGAAAAAGGTATCGAATTCATCGGAGCCTATCGCTACAGAGGATACTCGCTGTTTGATCTGTTACATCCTTACTCTTTTTCAAAAAAGAACAAAGAGGCTTTCCCACCCTCTGTTGATTTATATGTAGTTATCGAAAACGCCTTGGGAGAAACTGTTTCATTTAGCTGGTCAGAGATTTTTTATTCTTCGCTTTTACACCAAACGATAATTGCTACTGAAATGGCGCCAATTATCCCCAACAAAACAGAAGTGAATTATCCTGTTGGGAAAGTATGGAAAATAGTATGTGCAAATGACCTTTTTGCTTATCGAATGCTTGAAAACCCTACAAAGATTACAGTCAGGTCATTTGACCAAAAAAATTATGACATTCAAAAAGGGTTGAATCCGATGTTCAGCCCCGAAGTAAATGTTGTAATGGAAAATGGCAGTAGTTTTACTATTGGTTCGATAATGGACTCTACACGCTATCGTACTTATTTTTCTACTTTTTATGGAATGGGAATGGGATATCATCCTGCCAAGTTTTTCCGTGGGCCTGAATTGTCAATGCTTTTAAGTGAAAAATTCAACTTGTTCGATGAAGAAAAAATGACAAAAGGAATGGTTTGTTTCGTTGGTCTTGATGGGTACAGAACGATATTCAGTTATAGTGAACTTTTCAACCGCAACGACCAGGTGTCACCTATACTGGCTGTGCCAAAAAACCCCCAGGATGGTGGATTTTACAGGTTGTTCCATCCTGTAGAATTTTATGCTGATCACTCGGTGAAAGCATTGAAAGAGATCTACTTTTTCAAGTAACCTCTAATCAACCCAAGCAAATAAACCAGAAATAAACTGTCAAAAATATCAATGCTGCTGATTCGTTAATCACTCAAATTAAATATCATTTTTTGATTAACGATGCATGATATTGAACCATATTATTCCTGGCGGCACTTGTACATTTCATCGGAAGACGAGCGATCACCGCTTTACAACCGACAATACAGTGAAATAGAATTCACAAATGCCATTTACGATCATCTGATTCATCCCCAATGGGACGAAATGGGGTCAGCCACACTCTACCTGAAAATTCTTTACGTAAACTACCCGGGTGGTTATGCTATACTGGAAATGATGGGAGAATGGAACGACTGCCTTTATAACGACATCATGTATTTGAAAAGAAACATTATAGAGTCAATGATCGAAGAAGGTATCAATAAATTTATTTTGATCGGAGAAAATGTGTTGAATTTTCATGCTTCAGAGGACGATTACTATCAGGAATGGTTTGATGAAATTGAAGATGGATGGATAGCAGCCATTAATTTCAGACCTCACGTGCTGGATGAATTTACCCGCGCCAATATTGACTTTTACATCGCCTTTGGCGGTCAATTCGACATGGTTGACTGGCGAACCATGAGTCCTACACAGTTTTTTAACCGCATCAATCAACTCATCACCAAACGCCTCACTGTCTGATCATGAAAAAAGCAATTGCAATGACCATTCAGGGAAAAGTGCAAAATGTGGGTTTTCGCTTTCACACGCACCGAATGGCTCAAGCATATCAAATTCATGGTTTTGTAAAAAACCAGGTTGATGGTTCAGTGTATATTGAAGCCGAAGGAAAAGAAGCTGATCTTAACCATTTTATGCTCTGGTGTTATGATGGCCCAACTTGGGCAAGAGTCGACAGTGTAAAAGTACAGGACATACCTATTCAGAATTTTAAAAATTTCGTCGTCAGATAAAAAAAGCCCTCCACTAAAAATGAAGGGCTTTTTTGATGAAAGATAATTCTTACCTGTATTTTTAATGAGTGTTAATTATTAATTAACGAACTTAGTCATTTCCATGACAAACGTTGTTAGCAACTTTTTTTTAAAAAAACTGTAATTCAGAACGTTTTTAAATATCCCTGATTTTAAAAGATGCTTCTTTACCCTATTCAATGGATTATCTACAAAGAAGCATTCATGAGGCGTCCCGAATCAACCAGGTCTTTAAAGCTACGTTCATAACGAGCTTTTTTCAAAGCTTCCAGGTAATTAAAATTGTGCATGTCGGTGCCAACAAGATCAATCATATTATTTTCGATTAGCTTCTCGGCAATTCTTTTCACTTCGGCAGAATAATATCCGGCAAGTGAGGCAATATTCAATTGAAACAAAACTCCGCGATCTTTTATTTCTTCATATTTGTTCCAGTTTCTGAAAAAATAGGAATAACGCTCAGGATGCGCCAGAATAATTTTATAGCCAGCAATCTGTAATTCGAAGAAATAATCTTTCCAATGTGGATATTCATTAAAAAAAGACATTTCGACAAGAAGATAATTATTGCTAAAAGTGAGTAAATCCCGATTTTTAATTTTTTCTCCAAATTTTTCATCAATCAGGTATTCAGCTGCTGCTTCGATTTGTACCGAAATACGCTGTTTTGCCAATTCTCGTTTCAATTGTTCGAGCCCCGGTAAAATGGTTGTAGCAGAATTTTTATAAAATTCACCCTGGATATGCGGAGTGGTAATAATCCTGGAATAACCCAGTTCTGTCATTCCTTTTATCAAACCAACAGATGTTTCGAGGGAATCAGAACCATCATCAACCTTTGGGATTAAATGTGAGTGCATGTCGGTTTTGAGTATGGAAAGATCAACAGGTTTGGTAAGCCTGCCGGGTAAAAAGAAATTTTTTATCAGGGACATTTTTCAGGATTATTTAAATGCAATGATACAACAAATTGCTGATAAATAATTTCTGCGTCCTCCTTCTGAAAGCTTTCATTTCTGGTCTTTTAGAAAAGTTATGCTGTGTTTTTCATTTCAGTTTTCTTATTTAGAAAAAATGCAGGATTTGGCAAAAAAGTCTGATCTGGCATTTTCTCTCAATTTACAACCAATTTAAATTATGATAATATGATGCTGATAATGAATTATTTAAAAAATTTATTCGATTTTTATGCATTCTGTTAGCCATGAATCACCTAATATTGTAAAAGGTGACTTATTAATCCTGACTTTAACTTTAATTTCAGATTATGATCGAAAATCTTGTCTTTGTGCTTGTACTTGCTGCTGCCATTGTAGTGTTTTACAAAAGCATCAGCCGGATTTCCCGCATGATTAAATCGGGGAAATCGATAGAAATAAAAGATCATCCTAAAGAACGATGGAAGCTGATGGGAAAAGTAGCCATTGGCCAGTCGAAGATGGTTGCAAGGCCGCTTTCAGCCATTTTCCACATTTTTGTTTATGTGGGATTCCTGGTGGTAAACATCGAGATGATTGAAATATTAATTGACGGTGTAGCAGGGACTCACAGAGTCTTATCGTTTACAGGCACTATTTATCCGGTTTTAATTTCAGTTTTTGAGCTGTTTGCCTTATCCGTCATTCTGGCTTGTGCGGTTTTTCTTTCCCGAAGAAACATCATACGTTTGAAACGTTTCTGGAACAAAGAAATGACACTTTGGCCCCGCAGCGATGCCAATATTATTCTAATTACTGAAATTTTACTGATGAGTGCCATTCTCATCATGAATGCTTCTGACAGCATATTACAGGATCGAAATCACGGACATTATGCTGCAGTTGGTTCATTTCTTGTAAGTGGCGGGATAAAACCATTGTTATCAGGTATGTCTGAAGGATCATTGATTTTTTTGGAGCGATTTACCTGGTGGTTTCATATCGTTGGTGTGCTTATTTTTCTCAACTATATTCCTTTTTCGAAGCATCTGCATGTTTTTCTGGCATTCCCCAATGTTTTTTATTCCAAACTTGGGCCAAAAGCAAAAATGGCTGCTATTTCCTCAATTACCAATGAAATCAGGCTAATGTTGAATCCGTCTGCAGAAGTTCCACTACAAACCGAAGGAACTGAAATAGGGCAATTCGGTGCAAAAGATGTTCCCGATTATACCTGGAAAAATCTGATGGATGCTTTCACCTGTACCGAATGCGGCCGTTGCACATCAAGTTGTCCTGCCAACATTACCGGCAAAGCACTCTCTCCGCGCAAAATAATGATGGATGTGAGGGATCGGGCGGAAGAACTGGACAGTTTTTATCGTAAAAACCCCAAAGATCAAAGCGATGGGAAATCTCTTCTTGATAAAATAACAACTGAAGAAATCTGGGCATGTACCACATGTAATGCATGTGTTCAGGAATGTCCGGTAAATATTGACCCGGTTGCTGTTATTCTGGAATTGCGACGGTACCTCTTCCTCGAAAAATCAGCTGCACCTGGTGAGTTAAACATAATGTTCACTAATATTGAGAATAATGGTGCTCCATGGCAGTTCTCCCCTGAAGATCGCTTGAAATGGGCTCATGATGCCGGTCTGGAGGTCCCATTAATGGCTGACCTTTTCAGTCAGGGCAAAAAACCGGAGTATCTTTTTTGGGTTGGTTCATCAGGAGCTTTTGACGACAGGTATAAAAAAGTCAGCGTTCAATTTGTTAAAATCCTGAATGCTCTGAAAATTGACTATGCTGTGCTTGGACCCGAAGAAACAGATACGGCAGATTCGGCACGCCGATCCGGTAACGAAATGCTTTATCAGATGCAAACCCTTCAAATAATCGAGTTATTAAAAAGTTACGAAGTGAAAAAAATTCTTACCTGCTGCCCACACGATTTCAATACCTTCAAAAACGAATACCCGGATTTTGGTGGAAATTTCGAAGTTGTGCATCATTCCCAATTTCTTAGTAAACTCATCAATGAAGGAAAAATCAATTTGAACAGCAGCCAGTTTAAAGGAAAAAATATCACATACCACGATCCTTGCTATCTGGGACGCGGTAATGGAGAATATGAAGCCCCGCGGCATATCATCCGAGAGCTAAAAGACAGTACTTTTACCGAAATGAAACGCAACAGAGAATTTTCACTTTGTTGTGGAGCTGGAGGAGGGCAAATGTTCAAGGAAGCCGAAAAAGGCAACAAAGAAGTTTTTATCGAACGTATCGAAGATGCCATTGAGACAAAAGCAGATATCGTTGCTACAGCCTGTCCCTTCTGCATGGTAATGATGACCGACGGGATAAAATACAAAAATATGGAAGAAACCATGAAAAACTATGATATTGCAGAATTAGTAGCTATAGCTATGGGTTTATAACACTCCCAGTTTTATTCGTTCTGTCGTATGAAGAAATTTCTACTTCTGCCAGCTGTTATCCTTTTCAGTGTATCATGTTTCCGGCAAACTGCTGAAACAATTACACTTGTGAGCAATGGCCAAAGCAATTATTCCATTGTGATTCCTGATCAATCTTCAGTTGAAGAGCGTCGGGCAGCAACATTTCTTCAGGATCATCTGAAAAAAATATCCGGCTGCTTACTTCCCATACTCAGTCAAAAGCAACAATCAGATCAACTATTTATTCTGATAGAAAAAAGTGATGAAATTGAATCAGGTGATGCGTTTTCAATTTCAACCCTTCAAAGAAATATACTGATAAAAGGCGGGGACAAAAAAGGTTGTATTTATGGTGTTGTAGAATTGCTTGAAAAATTTCTCGGTGTCAGGTATTACAGCCCTGAGTATGTCATAATCCCCGAAAAAGAGGATATTCTGCTCCCTGAAATTAATATGAAATGCTCATCACCAAACACTTATCGAAATGTGCACGGCAAGTTTGCCAATGACAGCAATTACAGGGACTTTCACCGTCTTCATGTCATCAGCGACAGTTTTGCTGAGGGATATTACGTACATACTTTTCAACGTCTTATTCCCTGGCAGAACTATTTCAGCGATCATCCCGAATATTTTGCCTTCATGAACGGAAAACGTATCAAGGATCAGCTTTGCCTGTCTAATCCGGAAGTTTTAAGGCTCGTGATCGAAAAACTGGAAAAGGAAATGGCACTTCAGCCTGACAAAAAGATATGGTCCGTCAGTCAAAATGATAATTTTTCCTACTGTCAATGTGAACGATGTAGTAAAATAATTTCTGAGGAAGGCAGCCCATCAGGTCCTGTTATTCGCTTTGTAAATCAGGTAGCAGAGCATTTTCCGGATAAAATTATCTCCACTCTTGCTTATCAGTATAGCCGCAAAGCACCCAGAATCACCAAACCAAATGACAATGTACAGGTAATGCTCTGCACAATAGAACTCAACCGAAGTATCCCTATCGCAGAGGACCCTGCCAGTATTTCATTTTTGACGGATATTTCTGACTGGCAAAAAATAACCAAGCGGATTTATCTTTGGGATTATACCGTCAATTTTGCCCATAATATCAGCCCGTTTCCAAATCTTCATACTTTACAACCTAACATCCAACTTTTTGCTGACTACGGCGTTAAAGAGCATTTTCAGCAGTCGAATACAAGTATCGGGCACGAGTTTTCAGAGCTAAAATCATATCTTTTAGCCAAAATTCTCTGGAATCCTCAGGCGGATTTTAAAGGAATTTTTGAAGAATTTATCAGGGGTTTTTATGGCAGGGCAGCTCCATATATATTTGAGTACATCTTACATCTGGAAAAAGAAATCCGCAAAACCGGCGAATGGCTTGACATATATGGCCCTCCAACCAACTATCAAAATACTTTTCTTTCCGAAAAAAACATATCAGCCTACAACCAGTATTTCGATGAAGCTGAAAAAGCAGTGTCAGAAGACTCTGCTCACCTTATGCATGTGCGTATAGCGCGAATGCCGGTTCAATACGCAATGATGGAAATTGGTAAGGCTGACATGTTCGGGCCGCGTGGTTGGTATTTTCAGAAAGGTGAGGAATATATCCCCCGTCCATACATGATTGACCAACTTGAAGCTTTTAACCAAACTGCAAAAATATGCCATGTTGAATCGATTAATGAATCCGGGCTTACTGCCGCAATGTATTACGAAGCCACCAAACGTTTTATCAACGTGCAGGTTGAAGGTAACCTCGCGTTCAAAAAAATAGTTACAGCGAATCCTTTACCGGCAAAAAAATACAGTGAGGGTAATATCTCACTTTTGACAAACGGGGTGCGTGGTTCGAATGATTACAAGGTTCACTGGCTGGGATGGGAAGCTGAAAACTTTTCCCTGATCCTTGATCTTGAGCAAGAAACTGAAAATGCCTTGATTGAAATCAGTACCCTGTGGGACCCCAAGAGCTGGATTTTGCACCCGGCTTCAGTTACCTGTTCAGTTTCCGATGACGGTAGCAAGTATCTTTTACTTGAAAAACAAATAATTACCGGCGATCAACAACAAGAGGAGGTTAGCCGGCTTTTTACATTTCAAACAACAGACAACAAGTTCCGTTATCTAAAATTCGAAATAAACGGAACACTCAGTCTCCCGCATTGGCACCCGTCAGCTGGCGGAGGTTCATGGGTTTTTGTCGACGAAATAGTGGTAAAACAATAATATGAAAGCACTTTTTAATAAGGAATGGAAATTTGCATATCGGTCAGGGTTAAAAAAACTTCCGGTTATTTTGTTTTTATTTCTTTTACTGAATGAATCTTCTGGTCAACCATACAAAAATCCGGAGCTTCCCACCGAAGAGCGTATCAAAGACCTTTTGGCAAGAATGACACCGGAAGAAAAATTCTGGCAGTTATTTATGATTCCGGGTGACCTGGGTGATGAAAAAGAGAAATTCAGAAATGGAATTTTTGGTTTTCAGGTGTATACTTCGGGCAAAAATACCGATGCTACCGAACAATTGCTAAGCTACGAAAGTACACACTCAGCCTATCAATCAGCTGCGTTTATCAATGAAATACAACGCTATTTCATAGAAGAAAGCAGGCTGGGCATTCCAATCATTCCTTTTGATGAAGCACTTCACGGACTTATAAGAGAAGGTGCTACCTCATTCCCGCAGGCTATCGGACTGGCAGCAACATGGGATACTGCATTGATGTACGAAGTGGCTCAGGCAATTGCTGCAGAATGCAAAACCCGGGGGATCAGGCAGGTATTATCACCGGTGGTAAATATAGCATCAGATGTTCGCTGGGGAAGAGTGGAAGAAACTTATGGTGAAGACCCCTTTCTCGCAACAGCAATGGGAGTAGCATTTGTTTCGGCTTTTGAACAGAATCAGATTATCACCACTCCAAAACATTTTATTACCAATGTTGGTGACGGAGGTCGCGACAGCTATCCTGTCCACTGGAACGAGCGGCTAATGCACGAAATTTATTTCTCTCCTTTTGAAGCATGTATTAAAAAGGGTGGAGCACGATCGCTGATGACTTCCTACAATTCGTACGATGGAATTCCCTGTACTGCCAATGAGTATTTGCTCAACCAGCTTTTGAAAAATGAATGGAATTTCAAAGGATTTGTAATTTCAGATGCAGGATCAACCGGTGGTGCTAATGTTTTGCACATGACAGCCGCTGATTATCCTGATGCAACTAATCAGTCAATTACTGCCGGGCTTGATGTGATTTTCCAAACCAGCTACAATCACTATCTCCTTTTTTCACCACCTTTTTATGATGGTACAATCGACCAGCAAATTATTGATAAGGCTGTTTCACGCGTTCTACATGCAAAATTTGAACTGGGTCTTTTTGAGAATCCTTATGTTGATCCCGAATTAGCTATGAAAATCAATAGTCACCCTGACCACCGAAAACTAGCTAGAAAGGCTGCCTGCGAATCCATAGTTTTATTAAAAAATGACAATGACCTGCTCCCTCTTTCCAAAAAAATAAAAACCCTGACAGTGATCGGTCAGGACGCAACCGAGGCAAGACTTGGAGGTTACAGCCGGCCTGGCAACAACAAAGTAAACATCCTGGACGGAATAAAAAATGCCGTCAGTCCAAAAACCAAGGTTCAGTATTCGCCCGGATGTCGAAGAGAAAACAAACATTACACTGCTGTTCCGCCAGAATGGCTGTCCTGCACGGTCAACGAAATGCCACAACGCGGGTTGAAAGGAGAATATTACGACAATGTCAGTTTTTACGGTGAGCCGGTTTTTACAAGAGTAGATGAACAAATAAATTTTCAATGGACACTCTTTTCCCCCGACCCTCAAAAGCTCAGCAACGGATTCTATTCCGTCAGATGGTCCGGGAAACTGACCTCACCTGAAACCGGAACATTCAGTATTGGCATTGACGGAAACGACGGGTATCGCCTTTACCTCGACGGCAATCTGATTTTGGATAAATGGATTAAACGTACGAGTGAAACACAACTGACTACTTATGATTTCGAAAAAAACAGGGAATATGACCTGCTGGTCGAATATTATGAACCTGTTGGTAATTCGCGGTTTAGTCTGATTTGGGATGCAGGCCTTCAAAACAATGAAGAAAAGGAGATAGAAGAAGCAGTTGCATTGGCCGCTAAAAGTAGTATAGCCGTGATTGTCGCCGGCATTGAAGAAGGAGAATTTCGGGACCGGGCAATTTTAAAGTTACCCGGCAGGCAGGAAGAACTGATACACCGTGTGGCAGCAACCGGAACTCCGATGGTAGTAGTTCTTGTTGGTGGGAGTGCCATCACCATGAGCTCGTGGCTGAATGAAGCCGAAAGCATACTTGCAGTATGGTATCCGGGAGAAGAGGGCGGAAATGCAGTTGCTGATATACTGTTTGGTGATTACAATCCGGCAGGGAGATTACCTATAACTTACCCGGTTTCGGAAGGCCAGCTTCCGCTTGTTTATAACCATAAACCTACCGGACGAGGAGATGACTACCTGAATCTGACCGGACAACCACTGTTTCCGTTTGGTTTTGGATTAAGCTATACCATTTTCCAATATTCAGCGCCAGAGCTTACTAAAAGCCACATAAGCACTACCGGTTCTTCCATGATTTCTTTAGAAATAACCAACACCGGTTCCAGAGCTGGTGATGAAATAGTTCAGCTTTACCTTCGCGATGAATTGGCTTCTGTTGCCCGTCCAATAATGGAACTAAAAGGATTTCAAAGAATAAGCCTTAAACCGCAGGAGAGCCGTCGGGTAGTTTTTCAGATCACACCCGAGATGCTTTCGATGTATGACAAAAACATGAAAAAAATTGTTGAACCCGGCAATTTCTCAATAATGATCGGAGCTTCATCAAAAGACATTCGCCAAAAAGCAATTCTAACTGTAACCCGGTAAAATGAAAATAATTCTGGCATTGTTTCTCTCTGTTCTTCTCACAACAGCATTTTGTCAGGAACAGCAAACCAGGTGGAATTTAAATGATTCCGGTGGAATTTCAAGATTTTTGACTGAGACTGAATATTTCAGCGACCACATGGAGATGAGTGGAAAACAAATTTCAGCGGTCGTTCATTATGGTGTGGATGAAAAAGGAACATTCTTCATTAAACGGGAGTTGGTTTGGCCAATGCTTCGCACCATCCCAAACAATACCCATGCAAGTCTGATCCGGTCTTTTCAGATTGACCCGGTTAAACTTATCCACATTAATAGTGCAGGTTTCCGACAGGAGCAAGTGAAAGAAATTAGAATTGAAGGGAAAATTATTGTTCACAGTGTGTTAAATAATCAACTATCAATCGAACGTACCTTTTTTCCTTCAGTTGACCTTCCTGTTTTTGTCGAAAAATATAAATTGACCAACATCATTAATCAACCGTTAATTATCGAAATACCCCGTGTTGCCATTTCTCAGCACACACATGAAAGCATGGGCACTGAAGGAATTTACAACTTGAAGGTTCAATCGCATTTCGATGGCACAACTGTTTTATTACCAGGACAATCAAACGTCTTTTATCTTTCATTTTCCGGGCATAAACTAAATCAGCCGATTTCAGGTTTCGACCCCGGACATGAATTGTTCAAACGGGATTCGCTGCTTCAACTATTTCAGTCTTCTTTAATTCTGGAAACGCCAGATCCGGTTCTAAATCGCATGTTTTCATTCGCCAAAATCCGTGCAGCTGAAAGTATTTACGAAACTAAAGGAGGCCCGATGCACGGTCCGGGCGGACTTCGCTATTATGCTGCCATTTGGGCAAACGACCAGGCCGAATACATCAATCCTTTTTTTCCTTTTCTGGGATATGATTATGGTATTCAATCAGCAATCAATTCTTTCAGACATTTTGCACATTTTACAAATCCTGAATACAATCCCATTCCAAGTTCAATCATTGCCGAAGGAACTGATATCTGGAACGGTGCCGGTGATCGCGGTGATGCAGCTATGATAGCCTATGGCGCCGGTCGGTTTGCACTGTCACTTGGCAGTAAAAAAACTGCCAAAGAACTCTGGCCACTTATCGAATGGTGCCTGGAATTCAATCAACGTAAATTGAACACTCATGGTGTGGTCAACTCAGATTCTGATGAATTGGAAGGTCGCTTCCCTGCAGGTGAAGCCAACCTGAATACTTCCTGCCTTTATTATGATGCTCTGATTTCTGCTGCTTTTCTTGCCGAAGATTTAAACATAAACCGCCGGCAAATAAACAATTACAGAGAAAAAGCTGCGCTATTGAAAAATAATATTGAAAAGTATTTCGGAGCAAACATAATGGGCTACGAAACTTACCGCTACTATGCAGAAAATGAGGTTTTACGGGCCTGGATATGCACTCCTCTGACAGTCAACATTTTTAACAGAAAACAAGGTACCATCGATGCACTGTTTTCACCTCAGCTCTGGACGCCAAATGGCCTTGCATCTGTTTCCGGCGATACCACTTTCTGGGATCGGGCTACCCTTTACGGACTGCGAGGTGTATTTGCTGCAGGCGACACCAAAAGGGGACTTGCGTTTTTAAAAAAGTACTCCACCCGCCGGCTTTTGGGCGAGCATGTCCCTTATGCTGTTGAAGCCTATCCCGAAGGCAACCAGCGACATCTTTCAGCTGAAAGCGGACTCTACTGCCGCATTTTTACCGAAGGACTTTTTGGAATAAGACCGGTTTCGCTGAATGGTTTTTCACTTACACCTCAGCTTCCTGAAGATTGGAATGAAATGAAAATCAGAAAGATTCATGGGTTTCAACATATATTTGATATCGAAGTACATCGGGAAACAAAAAAAATAAGATTGATTGTAAAAACTGAAAAAACTACTGTGTTCAACCAGCTTATTGATAATGGCATATCCGTTCAAGTTTATTTTAAAAATTAAATCCTCATGAAAAGTATTAAAATATTGACAATCAGTTTCTTGCTGTTATTTTCAGTATCAGCACTGTCTCAAAATGATTCCGAAAAGGATTTTCGTTATTTATGGCCGGAAGACACGGCAGTAAGATCAAAACTCACTGATTGGCAGGATTGGAAATTTGGAGTGATTATTCATTGGGGGCCATACAGTGAATGGGGCATAGTAGAAAGCTGGAGCCTGTGTCCTGAAGATGAACCCTGGTGTGAACGAAAGGGAAACTATGCTCACGATTACTGCACTTATGTTGCTGAATATGAAAATATTGGCAAGGTTTTTAATCCTATCAGCTTCCAGCCGGAAAAATGGGCGGAAGCCTGTAAAAACGCCGGAATGAAATATGTGATTTTCACTGCAAAACATCATGATGGTTTCTGCATGTTCGACAGTAAATACACAGACTATAAAATAACCAATCCCAGCTTCCCATTCTCAAAAAATCAAAAATGTAATATTACCAGAGAGGTTTTCAATGCTTTCAGAAATGAAGGCATTGCTGCGGGAGTCTATTTCAGCAAACCCGACTGGCACAGCGATGATTACTGGTGGCCCTATTTTCCTTCCTTTGACAGAAATGTGAATTACAACCCAGAAAAATATCCAGACCGTTGGAAGCATTTTCAGCAATTTACCTACAATCAGATTGAGGAGCTGATGTCCGGTTATGGCAAAATTGACATCCTTTGGCTGGATGGCGGATGGGTAAGGCAGGCAGGAACCTTGACTGATGAAACCCGTCCATGGCTGGGGAAGAATCAATGGATTCAGGACATCAATATGCCTGCAATAGCAGCCATGGCGCGTCAATATCAACCCGGCCTTCTCATCGTTGACCGGACGGTGCATGGTCCGTTTGAAAACTATCGAACTCCAGAGCAGCAAATCCCTGAAAAATTGCCAGACTACCCGTGGGAAAGCTGCATAACCCTCGGAAACAGTTGGTATCACAGTGGACCGGGAGAATCTTATAAATCTACTACATGGGCTATTCATACACTGGTAAAAATTGTTGCCAAAGGAGGCAACCTCCTGCTGGGTATTGGGCCGGACAAAACAGGCAATCTGACGCCAGAGGTATATCAGCGCCTCGAGGA
Source organism: Sphingobacteriia bacterium (assembly GCA_009930115.1). Classification (GTDB taxonomy): domain Bacteria; phylum Bacteroidota; class Bacteroidia; order Bacteroidales; family 4484-276; genus RZYY01. The sequence continues at coordinate 41,864 of RZYY01000004.1, forward strand.
AATCGGTAAATGGATGAAAGTTAATTCGCAGGCAATATATGCTTCCCTTCCTTTGCTCCCTTTTCGCAACGGAAATTTTTATTTCACCCGCTCAAAAAACAGTACAACACGATATGCCATTTTTTTGAAAGAAGCGGGGACATCATTACCCAAAACTCTTGTCATGGATCCTGCATTTGTCGGTGGAAACAAAGAAATCGGCCTCTTGGGGCAAAAAAGGAAAATACCACTTGAATTTGAAAATGGAGCGATTTACATCGAAATTCCCAATTCTGTGAAAGACGACTTTAAAAATTCACCGGCAGTTGTGTTTTTTCTCAACTAATACACCGTTCTTCAATCCCTGAAAAAAAGAAGCATTATTCACCTTAATACACCGTTTGATTACTTTTAATTGTAAAAACATTTGCTATTTTTGGCAAAATTTTTCATTAACGCAAAATAGATAATCATATGGCTTTAGAATTCACAGATGCAAACTTTGACGAACTGGTACTTAAATCTGATAAGCTCGTAATAATTGATTTCTGGGCAGTCTGGTGCGGTCCCTGCCGGATGGTGGGTCCAATCGTCGAGGAAATTGGTAAAGATTACGATGGCAATGTAATAGTGGGGAAACTTGATGTAGATTCCAATCCCGGTATTGCGCAGAAATTCGGGATTCGTAACATTCCTACCCTACTTTACATCAAGGGCGGAAAAGTCGTTGATAAAGTTGTTGGTGCTGTACCTAAGCAGGTGTTAGTGAAAAAACTGGAAGCTGTTCTGTAAATCGCGGTAATCATACACAGCAACCATTAAACAACATTCTCACTTGCTGCCGAATACCGTGAGTTCAGCAGGACCTGCGGAAAAAACAATCAGGGTGTAACAGGAAAATCAAGCAAAAACCTGCCTGTTACACCTTTTTGATTACTTTTTCGTTTGAAGAAAAAATTTATTTTGTGAACTATTCGATAGACAAAAACAGACTTCAGGAATTCGGTTCGCTGGAATTTATTGCGCGACAGGTGGTAGAAGGATTCATCACCGGTTTGCATAAAAGCCCTTTTCATGGTTTCTCCGTCGAATTTGCCGAACACCGGCTTTATAATACAGGTGAATCCACCAAACATATTGACTGGAAATTGTATGGCCGCACCGACAAGCTATTTGTAAAACGTTACGAAGAAGAAACCAACCTGCGATGTCAGATTATTATCGACAATTCTTCTTCAATGTATTTTCCGGTCAAGGAAAATATTTCCATTGACAATCCCAACAAAATAACTTTTTCGATCTATGCAGCTGCGGCCATCATCAATATGCTAAAAAAACAACGTGATGCCATTGGATTATCATTGTTTTCGGACAAAGTAGAGTTACACACAAATGCACGTTCTACCACTGCCCATCAAAAATATCTTTTCACCCGGATGGAAAGTCTGCTAAAACCAATTGAACCTGACAAACATAAAAGAACCTTTGCTGCAGATGCACTTCACGAAATCTCGGACAATATACACAAGAGATCATTAGTTATCATTTTCTCCGATATGTTCGACACTATGGCAGCCCCGGAGGAAATTTTCTCAGCTTTGCAACATCTTAAGCACAACAAACACGAAGTCATCCTGTTTCATGTTACTGACCACACCAAAGAAATTGAATTTGACTTTGATAACCGCCCCTATAAATTCATTGATATGGAAAATGGACAAGAGCTCAAAGTAAATCCGTCAGAAGTAAAAGATCAATATATTGCACGGCTTAAAGCATTTAAAAATGAACTACTACTGCGCTGCGGTCAATACAGGATTGATTTTATTGAAGCTGATATCAACAAAGGTTTCAGGCAGGTGCTGTTGCCATATTTATTAAAAAGAGAAAAACTTTATTGATCTTTGATTTCTTTAAAACCATCTGCTTGATTAGTAAAAAACAGGTAACAACCTCCCGCTAATAAATAATAGGTTACTGCTGATTACAATTTCAGCAAATAAATAAGATTATTCCCTTAACAAAAAGGTTTTAATAACAGTCAAAATGCTGATGGAACCAAAATCAGAACTTCAAAAGATTCCGGGTGTGGACATTTTAATGAAACACCAGGAAATCAAATCATTACTTGCCATTTATCCCCGAAATTTAATCACACACATCATTAAAACCACACTCGAAACTGTTCGGAATGATATTTATAGCGGTCAGCCAGCTGCCGATATTGAAGTGCTGGTAAAAATGATTGAAAAAAATACCCGTTTGCTTACCTGCAAAAGTCTTCGTCCTGTTATTAATGCTACAGGAGTAATTGTGCATACCAACCTGGGCAGAGCTCCTTTTGGCGATTTTCTGCTTAATGAAGTACATGATGTTTTGCGTAGTTATAACAACCTTGAGTTTGATCTGGATTCCGGCGAACGAGGCTCCCGCTATGTTCACGTAACCGAGCTGATGAAACTGCTTACCGGTGCTGAAGATGTGCTGATAGTGAACAATAACGCTGCTGCTGTAATGCTAACCCTGAGAACATTTGCAAAAAATAAAGAAGTTGTCATTTCGCGGGGCGAGCTAATCGAAATTGGTGGTGCTTTTCGCATGCCTGAAATTATGGCAGCATCCGATTGTAAAATGGTGGAAGTGGGAACAACCAATAAAACCAAACCGGAGGATTTTGCTAAAGCCATAACAAAAAAAACAAAAATCCTTTTGAAGGCACATCGATCCAATTATGTCATCAAAGGCTTTACTGCTGAACCCAAACTCACTGATCTGGTTGAGCTTGGTAAAAAACATGGTATCACTGTGGTTTATGACATGGGATCGGGACTTCTGCAAAAGGCCAGTATTAAAATGCTTCACGACCAGCCTGATGTAAAATCCACGCTATCCACCGGCGTCGATCTGGTAACTTTTTCCGGTGATAAATTGTTGGGCGGTCCCCAGGCAGGAATTATTGCAGGGAAGAAAAACCTGATCGAAAAATTGAAAAATGAGCCCATGACAAGAGCACTTCGTGTGGGAAAAACAGTGCTGGCCATGCTTGAAACTGTTTGTATGATTTATCTGGATGAGCAAAATTTATTTCACAAAAATCCGGTATTTAGTATGATGAACACCGGCACATCCCAGCTAAAAACCAAAGCTGACTGCTTTTCCGCTTCACTTTTAAACAAAAAAATACCAAACCATGTGATAAAAAGCGCCGGACAGGCAGGTGGAGGAGCTTTACCTGAAAAAATGATCGAAAGTTACGCTGTTCAAATTATTATTCAAGGTAAATCAAGAGCTGAAAAAACTCAGATTGCTGAAAAAATTTATAAAAAATTGTTATTGCAGTCTTTGCCCGTTCTTGGTGTTCTTCGAAAAGGACAATTGATTTTTGATGTTCTTACTATTCCGGACAAAGACGTCGAATCTGCTGCCAGAATAATCACTGATGTTTACAGGGAGGTGAACAATGAGTAAGCATGTTATCATGGGAACTGCCGGTCATGTTGACCACGGAAAAACAGCACTTATCCGAATGCTCACCGGCATTGACTGTGATACCCATAAGGAGGAAAAAGAACGCGGTATAACCATAAATCTTGGTTTTGCACATCTCGAACTTGATGACGACTTTTCAATCGGCATTGTGGATGTCCCCGGACATAAGGATTTTGTTAAAACAATGGTGGCAGGTGCTTATGGAATTGACTTTGTACTGCTGGTAATCGCTGCCGACAGTGGTATTATGCCACAAACAAAAGAACACTTCAATATCCTTAAAATGCTCGGTATTCGACATGGATTGGTAGCATTGAACAAATGCGACCTGGTTGACGACGAAACAGCAGAACTGGCAAGGCTTGAAATTATGGAGTTTCTTGAGGGAAGTCCGCTTGAACACGCTCCTGTAGTGCCAGTCTCATCAATTACCGGACAAGGCATTGACCTTTTAAAGGAAGAAATAAAACAGATCGCAGCTTCAATACCCGAAAAAAAGCTTTCGTCCGTTTTCAGAATGTATATTGACAGAATTTTCAACATCCGGGGTATAGGTATTGTGGTAACCGGATCAGTACTTGGTGGAAAAATCAATGTTGGCCGGGAACTTTATTTGATGCCGGGAAATTTCGATGCACTTAAAATTAAAAATATTGAGCGGCATGGTCAGCCTGTTGACAGCGTAATGTCCGGTGATCGTGCAGCAATCAATCTTTCAGGTTTAAAATATGAAGATTTTCAAAGAGGAATGTTGCTTGCCGACAAACCTTTAAAGGAAATCAGCATGATAGACGCATTGATAGAGTTTTTCCCCGGTATTCAACGCATAGAAATATGGTCCCAGATGATTTTTCACACTGGAACATTTTCATCTGTTGCAAGAATTCATCTGCTCAACAAAGACGAACTATCGGGAGGAGATTCCGCCATTGCCCAGATTCACCTTGAAAAACCAGCTATTTTGCTTAATAATGATCGCTTTATATTGCGAAATTCTTCCAGCGATTTAACGATCGGTGGCGGACAAATCATTGATAACCATCCTCTCCACCATAAACGCCGTACAGAAAAACTCCGTTTTAGTCTTGAAAAACTCACTAATGCCATCACTGATTATGAAAACCAGGCAGCATTGATCTTGCTTGAAATTGAAAAAGCAAATAAACCTGTCACACCTTTACAAATTGCTGAAACACTGGGGAAACAGCTCCACGAAATAGAAAAAACAATCCAGGGTGAAAATTTTCCGGCGCATCACTATTTTTTTGAAAACAAATTATTCCTCGCCTCTGAAACATATGTCAATCATTTAAAAAACAAAATCTTCCTTGCCCTGAAGGACTGGCATGAACAAAATCCGCTGAAAGAGACAGGTCCCGAAGCAAAGGAGCTGGCAGGAAAAGTTAAACTCCAGCAGGGATTTGAACTTTTTGTGCTGCAAAAAACACTGGAAGAAATGATTGCTGCAAAAGACCTGAAAAAAACAGGTTCAGCCTTTTCACTCAAAGACCATAAAGTTAAGCTCGACCGGAAGATGCATGAACAAATCACCTGGCTGGAAGAAATTATACATTCAGCAAACATACAACGGACTTCACTGAATGAAATTGAAGCCTCTGCAAAGTTAAACGAAATCCGCCGCGGGCAGTTGATTATGTACCTGCAATACCTGACAGCCAATGGAAAAATTTATTTCAACGGTGAGGAAGCAATTCATGCTTCAGTGGTCGATGGCATTCGTAATAAACTATTAAACAAGCTGGTTGAAACCCCCCGCGGAATCAATGAAAAAGAGTTTCGCATGCTCGTTGATGGAACAAAAAGAGCCATCCAGGCACTCATAAACATTTTCACGCAGGAAGGAATTATCGAAAAGCAAACCTTTTATTTGTACATTACTGACAAGGGAAGAGAATACCTGACAAATAAATAGTTATATCAGCTGATTAGTATATTCACTACAAAAAAGCATTAGCATTGAACAATTCCAGATCATTGCTGCTTTAATTTGATGAAAACTAATGAATAAGCATTGGTAAATCACACTATTTTTGCAAAAAAATTAATTAATCACCATGACAAATAAAGTATTAGATGTAACCAGGGATGTAAAGTGGATCGGAGTACTCGATCCTGATCTGGTAACTTTTGATGTAGTAATGGAAACCAAATACGGCACCACTTACAACAGCTACTTCATCAATGCCGAAAAGAAAACCATCATAGAAACTACCAAAGAGAAGTTTTGGGATGAGTATCTGGCAAAAATCAGGCAGGTTTGTAATCCTGCTGATATTGAATACATTATTATGAATCATACCGAACCGGATCATTCTGGCAACCTGAAAAAACTGCTGGATATTGCACCAAAAGCCACAGTTGTTGGAACAGGTAATGCCATCCGCTACCTGAAAGACCTGATGAGTATGGATTTTCCTCACATGGTAGTAAAAGATGGTCAGACTCTTGACCTGGGCAATAAAACCCTTCAGTTCATCAGTGCACCCAACCTGCACTGGCCCGACACCATGTACAGCTATCTGAAAGAGGACAAAGTGCTTTTCACTTGCGACTCTTTCGGAGCACATTATTGCGACGAAGCAATGTATGAAGAAAAAATTTCAGACCGTGAAGCCTACGAATATTCATTCAAGTATTATTTCGATGTAATCCTCAAGCCTTACAGTAAATTTATGCTTAAAGCCATCGAAAAAATTGACGGACTTGAAATTGAAGCACTTGCCACAGGGCATGGACCACTTCTGGGAAAAAACTGGAAAAAGTATGTCGGGATTTCAAAAATGTATGCCGAAGAAGCACTCGCAGTCCCACCCCGCCCCAAAGTATATATTCCATATGTAAGTGCTTATCAGAAAACCGGCAGCGTTGCCAAGCTGATCGCTGAAGGAATAAAACAAGCCGGCGAAATCGATGTGGAGGTGAGCGACATTGAAATGACACCAATTGGCGAGCTGGAGGAAAAAATCACACATGCCTCAGCTTACGTGATCGGCTCACCTACTATTAACCAGAATATTTTGCTGCCGATCTACAAATGCTTTGCATTAATAAATCCGATCCGGGACAAAGGAAAACTGGCCGGAACCTTTGGTTCGTATGGCTGGAGTGGTGAAGCCAGAGAACTAATCAAAAGCAATCTGGAAAACCTGAAACTGAAGGTGTTTGACGAAGGTGTTTTTGTAAAATTTTCCCCAAACAGCGATGATACCCAAAAAGCCATTGAATATGGAAGGGCTTTTGGCGCTGCTTTGCTGGCTCAGCAGAACTGATTACAAGCATCCACCAACAAAAAAATTTTCTGACAAATTAACCACTCAAGTCACTAAATCCCTGCTTATGGTTTCGAAAAAAATCATAGTTTGGCTCGTGCTATTATCTGCTGCTTTTCTTATGAATTCATGCAGCATTGAACGTACCCTGGCCAAAGAATTCATCGAAACCCGCGATAGTTTATCGGTATTATTGCTGATGCCGGAATACATTTTTAAAAGCAATTTAAAAAACCAGGACATTGGTAATTTCGATCAACTTGATGAATTTCAGCAAGATTCGGCATTATTTTTCAATTCTCTTTTTTTAAAAGAAATTGATGATTCTTTTCTGCTTTCACAATTCGAAAATGGATTAAGTTCAGGGCTGCAACAATATGGAATAACAGTCTTTACCGAAAATCAACTTCTTGATTTTATGGGATTGTCATCTGCTTCTTACAAAGTTATGATAGCCCAGATGGAAATAGAGGAAGACATTTATCCCTACAGGGCAGAAGCTGTTTTTTATGATACTGTTTATTATTACGAAGATTTTAATCTTAACCGGATAAACCTCAATACCTGGTTTGAAGTTGTCCGAATGAATGATCCTGCTGCCGACGATCATCTTTTATATTCCAGCCATTATGCCATGGACGGGCTTGAAGGACGTTTTGTGAATAATGTTTTTACAGGAGACGTCAGATTTCATTATAATTTATCACCTGTTATCATTGAAGATATTTATACCCTTGCTTCCAGCCTGGGCAAAAAGTATGCAGGTTACCTCTACGATTACTTTCTCAACGAATACATCTATCGGAATTTCCCTAAAGGTGAACGACCAAAGGCTTTTTACACCTATAATCCTCAAACCCGATCGGTATCACCTGCCGGAAATGACAGGTTTATTTTTATGGAAAAATGATCTGGTTATTATGCTTTTCAGATTTAATGACGGTTTGAATAAATCATTTTCTGTTCGACAAAATCCACTCCATCAGCTCCGGCTCGGCAAATGCCGGTATCCAACTGGCATGACCGACATTGGGATAAATGGTCAGTTTCACATTACCACCGGCTTCTCTGAAAGCATTGGCCATACTGACAGAGTGTTCAACCGGAACTACATCATCTTCCCTGCCATGAAAAATCCAAAGTGCAGTTTTGCCGGCATAATCTGATACACTTAGTGTATCCCCTCCACCGCAAATTGGAAAAGCAGCTGCAAACCAATCAGGTTTTCTGGCCAAAAGTTCAAAAGTACCCATACCCCCCATGGAAAGACCTCCAACATACAGGCGCTCCTGATCGATCCAGGATTTAGCCATAAAATCTTCCATCATTGCCATAACCATTGCAAGTGATGCAGTTGGTTCGTTGTCTTTTGAAAAACTGAGACTTCTTTTTCCCTCATCATCAAATAAAAAATCAACAGCAGCCCAGTAACCATCTTTCGGGCATTGCGGTGCTACCACAATGGAATGAAAATTATTTTTATTCACATGCTCCTTAAAAAATTCTCCCACATATGCCAGTTGTGATTCATTATCGTTTCCTCGTTCACCGGCTCCATGAAGAAAAAGGATTAACGGGTACTTTTCTGCAGGATTAAAATCCGGTGGGTACAAAATGCGATAAAAAAGCGTATCTGTACCCTTTACAAAGGTTGATTTTTCGAAGGTGCTCATTTTTTTTTCGGAACAGGCAAAAAAGAACAATGAAATTCCAAAGAAAACTATAATCGAAAAAAGATTGTCTTTCATAATGTAAAATAAAATTTACCACCAGATGGTATAAAGGAAAATAAGAATGATGATAATTCCCAACGAGGCGATTTTGAATGTTTTATCGGTATAAAACTGTGATTTATGAATGGTAATGGATTTGGTTTGAACGCGGTTCCCCTCAAGCACGGCAAAAAGCCAGATCAGTCCTGCACATAGTAAAAATACAATGCCCATCCGATCCATAAAGGGTATTTCGGGAAGGAAAATTTTGAAAAGCAGAGAAAAGACAAAAGTTCCAATCGCTGCTGCCAGTGCTCCGTTGGAAGTAGCTTTTTTATAGAAGAATCCGGCAAGGAAAATGGCCAAAGCTCCGGGACTAATAAAGCCGGTAAACTCCTGAATATACTGAAAAGCCTGGTCAAAATTGTTAAGCATTGGAGCAATGACGATTGCTACAACCAATGCCAAAGTACTCACTATACGACCTGTTCTCACAAGGCGTTGCTCCGAAGCATTTTTCCTGAAATATTCCTTGTACACATCCATGGTAAAAATTGTACTAACGCTGTTCATCATTGAAGCCAGTGAGCTGACTATGGCAGCAACCAGCGCAGCAAATGCAAGACCTTTTACACCTGTGGGAACAAAATTGTGCAGCAGCCAGGGATAAGCCTCGTCGGATTTGGTAATATCGGCCTGCAGTGCATAGGCAACGATTCCGGGAATAACCACAATAAGCGGCAGTAATAATTTCAGGTAAGCTGCAAAAGCAAGTCCCTTTTGAGCTTCGCGAACACTGCGTGCAGCCAGTGCCCGCTGAATAATATACTGATTGCATCCCCAATAGTAAAGATTTGCAACCCACATCCCTCCAATCAGTACACTGATTCCGGGCAAATCCAGATATGCATCTTTTTCACCTCCTTTGCCATCGGGAATCATTAAAGAGCCTTTTTCAAGAATCATGTCAAATTTTTCGGGAACAAGCTGCAACAAATCTCTGAAACCAGCAACAAATCCGTTGTTGCCACCAAGATGATTCAGCGCAAAATAGGTAGTGAGCAAGCCACCTCCAACAAGAAACACCACCTGTACTACATCAGTCCAGGCTACTGCTTTTAAGCCTCCATAAATAGAATAAATCGCTGCAAAAACTGCCAGTCCAAGAATCCCGTAAATCATCGGCACACCCATTATTCGTTCCATAGCAAGTGCTCCAAGATAAAGGATGGAAGTTAGATTTACAAATACAAAAACAATCAGCCAGAAAACAGCCATTACCGTTTTTACCCTTTTATCAAAACGTGTTTCAAGAAACTGTGGCATGGTAAAAATTTTCTTTTTTAGAAAAATAGGAAGGAAAAATACAGCCACGATCACGAGGGTCAATGCAGCCATCCACTCATACGAAGCTATAGCCAGACCTATGGCAAATCCTGAACCTGACATACCGATAAACTGCTCAGCTGAAATGTTTGATGCAATCAGTGATGCTCCGATGGCCCACCAGGGAAGTGCTCTTCCGGCAAGAAAATAATCACTCGAGTCGGTATCTCCTCTCTTTTTTCGGGTAGAGATAAACAAACCCAGTCCGATAATAACAAGGCAATAAAATCCAAATACAATGTAATCAATGGTAGAGAAAGTCATAATAATTTTTTTGTGCAAAACTAATGATTAGGCAGAAAAATCAGCAATTATTTTAATTCAAAAACAGCCTTTTTTACGTCACGGGAATTCCCGCCAACATAAACAAAAAACTCTCCCTTTTCGCAGCCATAACTCATATCTGACCTGTAAAAGGACAGACTTTCCGTGTTAATGATGAAGGTTACTGCCTTTGACTGACCAGGCTCAAGAAAAATCTTTTTGAAACCTTTCAATTCTTTAACCGGTCGT
>RZYY01000067.1 GCA_009930115.1 Sphingobacteriia bacterium
GTCTTCTGTATTCCGGTCTGAAGTCATGACCCCATTCAGAGATACAGTGGGCTTCATCTATAGCGTAAAAGGAAACATCTATTCCTTTCAAAAAGTCAACATTTTCGTCTTTTGTAAGCGATTCCGGAGCAACATAAAGCAGTTTGGTAACGCCGTTGGTAAGGTCGCTTTTTACCTGAAGGATCTCCTGTCTGGTAAGGGATGAATTCAAAAAGTGTGCAATACCTTCCTGTGCACCAAAGTTGCGCAGGGCATCCACCTGATTTTTCATCAATGCAATCAGCGGTGATATTATAATAGCTGTTCCTTCTTTTATTAATGCAGGCAGTTGATAGCACATAGACTTACCGCCCCCTGTAGGCATAATTACAAAAGTATCGTTGCCCTGCAGAAGATTTTTAATGATGGCTTCCTGGTGCCCCTTGAAGCTGTCAAACCCAAAAAACCGCTTAAGCATCTGATGCAGCGGATAATCCTCTTTTCTAGTAACTGTCATTTCCTTGTCCACCATATAATCTCTTAAATCCTAAAGTCTTGAAAATAATTCTGTTTTGTTAAGGTTGAAGCTCGTAAACGCATTATTCAACACAATATTTTTCTATATTTATTTCTGATTCCAGAGTTAAGTACAAATCTAACTATTTTTTTTAATCCAGCAAAAAAACAATTAAAACATTTATTATGGAATAATTTTTTACACATCAACAATCAGCCTTGTTATTGAACTAATAGTAAAAGTAATATTTATTCTGACAATGGATTACTTTTGTCGAAAAAAAACCGTTATTTCATGTTAAATTTTGTAAGATGAATCAACTTAATACTGAAGAAATCAAAGCCATAGCAACGGACATGCTGATATCAGAATCAGAAGCCATCAATAATCTGAAAACATTTATCAACGATAGTTTTGTAAAAAGTGTACAACTTATTCTTGAATCTAAAGGGCGGGTAGTGGTTACCGGCATAGGAAAAAGCGCTATCATAGGGCAGAAGATGGTTGCCTCACTTAATTCAACAGGAACGCCCTCCATTTTTATGCATGCTGCCGATGCAGTGCATGGTGACCTGGGCATTATTCAACCGGACGACGTGATCATTTGCATTTCCAACAGTGGCAATACTCCCGAAATTAAAGTACTCCTCCCGTATATCCGTCTATGGGGCAATAAACTTATAGCCATGACAGGCAATCCCGGTTCGTATCTCGGCCAACAGGCTGATTTCATCATCAGAACAACTGTTAAACAGGAAGCAGGGCTTCATAACCTTGCTCCAACCTCAAGCACTGCTGCCCAGCTTGCCATGGGAGATGCACTGGTTGTTTGCCTGCTTGAACTAAAAGGCTTTACCAAAGAAAAATTTGCCATGCTCCATCCGGGCGGGATATTAGGTAAAAAACTCTATTTGCGTGTATCGGATCTTTTTACCAACAACGAAAAACCAGCTGTACATCCCGATGCAGATATTCCTTCAACCATCATTGAAATATCGTCAAAACGACTGGGTGCTACAGCAGTACTTGATGATAACAGACTGATTGGCATTATTACAGACGGTGATCTGCGCCGTATGATGCAATCAGGCAAACCACTGAATGAGCTGAAAGCTGCCGATATTATGACCAGGAATCCCAAAACCATTGCTCCGGATATGCTGGTAGCGCACGCACTCGATGTGATGCGATCAAACAACATCACCCAGCTTCCTGTTACTGAGAACGATGTTTACCTGGGGGTTATCCATATTCATGATATCCTCAAGGAAGGAATTCTGTAAAAACAATAAACAGCCCTGCTTGTTTGTTTATTACACTATTTGCTGAATGTATGATCGTTTTTACCCATCGGCATAAAATTCTTTTACTGTTGTTCCTGCTTGCCCAGATACATGCAACCTTCGGGCAGCTTACCAAAATTATGGGTACTGTAACGGACAAATCCAACGGAACACCCATGCCTTACGTCAACATAATTTTTAACGACAGAGCTATTGGTGTAACTTCTGATTTCGATGGCAAATATTCAATCGAAACAAAAACTCCGGGCGACAGTCTGATTGCGTCTTTTATCGGATACAAGAAACAAACTAAAATAGTAGAAAAAGGCAAATTCCAGTACATCAATTTCGAAATGGAACCAAAGGAAATTGAGCTCCAGACAGTGGTGATCGTTGCTGGCGAAAATCCTGCGGAAATACTCCTGCGGAAAATCATTGAAAACAAACTCCACAACGATCCCCGAAAATATGATGCATACGAATATGAAGCCTACAATAAGATGCAAATTGACATCAACAACATCACCGATAACTTCAGGCAAAAGAAGATTTTTAAACCTTTCAGCTTTATTTTCGATAATGTAGATACCTCATCAATCAATGGCAAAACCTATCTTCCGGTATTTTTGTCGGAAACGGTTTCGAATGTTTATTACCGCAAAAACCCCCGTGCTTCTGTCGAACATATCACAGCCTCAAAAGTTTCAGGGGTTGAAAATGAAAGTGTGATGCAATTTCTTGGCGACAAGTTCCAGTACACCAATACCTACGATAACTACATCGAATTGTTTCAGAAAAATTTCATCAGTCCCATTGCCAGCTTTGCGCTCAACTATTACAAATACTATCTTGTTGACAGTGCTTTTCATGACAATAAATGGTGTTACAAAGTAATGTTCAAACCCCGAAGGAAACAAACACTTACTTTCACCGGTCATTACTGGGTGCACGACACCACCTTCGCCATAAAAGAAGTAGAAATGCGCATTGCCAGCGATGCTAACATCAACTTTATCAACGACCTGGTAATCTATAAAACCTATGATCTGGTTGACGGAATAAACTGGTTGCCGGTAAAAGAATCTGTGATTGGCGACTTCAACTTCATTGAAGAAAACGACGAAATTTTAGGCTTTTTTGGCCATAAGACCACTACCTATAAAAACTATGTTGTTAATCAGCAAAGACCTGATGAATTTTACCAGTCACCAGTTAGTGTGATAATAGAAGAGAATGCCGGTAAAAAATCAGAGCAATTCTGGATTGAAAACCGTCATGAAGAACTGACCCGCGACGAGAGCACGATTTATTTTATGGTGGACACACTTAAAACCCTTCCCCGGTTCAATACCTATATCGATATCATCACCATGATTACCACCGGATATTGGGTGGAAGGAAATTTTGAATACGGACCTTATGCTTCAATCATGAGTTTCAACGATGTGGAAGGGTTGCGGCTAAGGCTTGGCGGGCGCACCAGCAACGACTTCAGCACAAAAATAATGCTGAACGGGCATGTTGCTTATGGATTCAAGGATAATAAAATCAAATACGGCACAGGATTGCTCTACATGCTGGATAAAAATCCCCGTCGGGCATTCGGGGCATCTTACAAATACGACATCGAACAAATCGGAGCAAGCCAGAACGCTTTCAGGGAAGACTTTTTCCTGGCCTTTGCTTTTCGCCGGAATCCGGCCGATAAGCTTTCGATGGTTGAAGAATACAAAATGTACTATGAGCATGAGTGGTTCAATGGTTTTCAGAATACTGTCAACTTTCTCCACCGTAACCTTTATTCACCGTCCAATGCTGCTTTTCAGTTTTACTTCCGCGAAGATACCCTTCAGTCGTTTACTGAAAAAAATAAACTTGCTTCCACCGAAATTCGTCTGGACACCAGACTGGCCTACAGGGAAAAATTCGTGATGGGAGAATTTGAGCGGGTGAGCCTGGGTGCAAAATACCCTATTCTGGATATCCGCTACAGCTATGGAATACCCCGCCGTTTTGGGGGAGAGTTTGAATATCACAAACTACAGATGGGTATTTCACATTGGTTTAATTTATTTAACCTCGGATGGAGCAAATACATCATTGAGTCAGGAAGAATCTGGGGGAAGCTGCCGTTTCCGCTTCTCAAGCTGCACGAAGGCAACGAAACCTTTATTTTTGATGAATCAGCCTACAACATGATGAATTATTACGAATTTGTCAGCGATAAATATCTCAGCCTTTATTATACCCACCATTTTGACGGATATTTTTTCAATCGCATTCCGCTTTTCAGAAAACTCAAATGGCGTGAGGTGATTTACGGCAGGGCGCTGGTTGGTGGTCTGGACCTGAAAAGTCAGCAGTATTCAGTATTTCCTGAAGGATTGTACACTCTCGACAAACCCTATTTTGAAGCAGGGGCGGGTGTTGAGAACATCTTTAAAATTCTCAGGATTGATGCGATCTGGCGTCTCTCCCACCTCGATCATCCGGGCATTACAAAATTTGCCATCTTCGGAAGCCTGCAACTACAATTTTAAACTACTTTTGATGATTTGAAAATCAACAGGATGAAATTACAAACAAAGCACATCTACAAAAAGTACAAGCAACGCATGGTGGTCAACGATGTTTCGGTAAGCGTCGAGCAGGGCGAAATAGTCGGATTGCTTGGCCCCAATGGTGCCGGAAAAACCACAACCTTTTACATGATTGTCGGATTGATAAAACCTTATGACGGCAAAGTACTTCTTGACGATCTTGACATCACTTACGAACCGATGTACCGTCGTGCACAGCGCGGCATCGGATACCTTGCCCAGGAAGCCTCGGTATTCCGTCGGTTAAGTGTTGAAGATAATCTGAAAGCCGTGCTTGAGTTCTCCAGATTCTCCAAAAAAGAACAGAAAGAGCGTCTTGAAATGTTGCTGGAGGAGTTTGGGCTCAATCATGTCAGAAAAAGTCCGGGCATCACCCTCTCAGGAGGAGAACGCCGCCGTACAGAAATCGCGCGGGCACTCGCCGTTGACCCGAAATTCATTCTTCTGGATGAACCCTTTGCCGGCGTTGACCCGATTGCCGTTGAAGATATTCAAAACATAGTCAGCAAGCTGAAAGACAAAAACATCGGCATACTGATTACCGACCATAATGTTCACGAAACACTTTCGATCACCGACCGGGCCTATCTGCTCTTTGAAGGTTCCATTCTGAGATCCGGTACAGCCGAAGAACTCGCTGCCGACGAGCATGTCCGCCGGGTGTATCTTGGACAAAACTTTGAACTCAGACGATAAATCCAATGATTAAACTTTCGGCTGTCATTATCACCTTCAACGAACAGCGTAACATCGGACGCTGCCTTGAATCTCTTGCAGGAGTTGCCGATGAAATTGTCGTTCTGGATTCCGGTTCTAAAGATGATACCCGAAAAATTTGTGAAAACTACAACGTGAGGTTCTTTACAGAAAACTGGAAAGGATACTCTCAACAAAAAAATACGGCAAACAATCTGGCTGTCAACAACTGGATATTGTCCATTGATGCTGATGAAGCACTTTCGCCCGAGTTGAAACAATCCATCCTAAATTGGAAAAATGCCGGTAAGGAAGAATTTGCAAGATTCAACAGACTTACCAGCTATTGCAGTCAATGGATCAGGCATTGTGGCTGGTATCCTGACCCAAAAATCAGGATATTCGACAAAACAAAAGCTTTCTGGCAAGGGGAAGTGCATGAGCAACTCTCTTTCGACTCCAATATAAATATAAAATACCTGAAGGGCGATTTGCTTCACTACAGCTATTACTCGGTTGATGAGCACATTGCGCAAACCAATAAATTCAGCACTCTTGCAGCCCGGCAATTGATTGACGAAAACCAACCTGTTACCTTTCTGAAAGTCTTAATCAAACCTTCAGCAAAATTCCTCAGGAATTATTTTCTCAACCTTGGTTTTCTGGACGGATATAATGGTTATGTGATTTGCCGTATTTCAGCACTTCAGACTTTTTTGAAATACTTCAAAGCCTGGCAAATGAAACGCCGGCAAAAGAACCAAAAGTCATGATCTGCTTTTTTAATACAACAAAGGCCTGGGGGGGCGGCGAGAAATGGCATTTTGATGTTGCCATGAGACTCATAACCGATGAAATCCCTGTTATCGCCGTAACACACCCTGATTCAACACTCAGACAAAAGTTCCATGCTGCCGGAGTGAAGGCACATACACTACGCACCAATAACAGAAGTTTTCTGAATGTACTGAAATTATTCCGGCTGTATTTGTTTTTCAAACAACATCAGGTGGACACTTTGGTGATGAATCTTCCGGCTGATCTAAAACTGGCAGGCATTGCAGCACGTCTGGCCGGAGTAAGAAAAATCATTTACCGCCGTGGCAGTGCTATTCCCATTCGCAACACATGGCTCAACCGTTTTCTTTTCAAAAAAGTAATCACCGGAGTACTTGCCAATTCATTTGAAACGAAAAGGACAATTCTTTCAGCAAATACAAATTTGATTTCCCCGGAAAAAATCAGGGTAATTTACAATGGATTAAACCTGAAGGATTTTTCTGAAAAAGAAAATACGATTACAAAAGCACACGGACAGTCCCTGATAATCGGTAATCTCGGACGACTTGAAAAGCAAAAAGCACAGCACTTGCTCATCAGTCTGGGGGAAAAACTTGTGAAAGCTGGAATCAATTTTAAAATTTTGATTGGCGGCGATGGCAGTCTCAAAGAGAATTTACAGACTAAAATTCAGAATGCCCGTTTATCAGAAAAAATTTGTTTGTTGGGTTATGTTAATGATGTACATGCCTTTATGAAGGAAACCGATATTTTTGTACTGACCTCACATTGGGAAGGATTTGGTTATGTACTGGCCGAAGCCATGGCATGCCTGAAGCCGGTAGTTGCTTTCGATCACAGCAGCAATCCCGAACTGATTGCCGACAAGATAACCGGTTTTCTGGCTGTTCCTGGTGATATGGAAGACCTTTTTAATAAGGTTTTACTGCTAATCCGGAATCCTGAGCTGAGAAAAAAAATGGGTGTTGCAGGAAGAGAAAAAGTGGAAAAGGAATTTGATTTTGAAAAAAATTTTCAACAATTAAAAGAATTTCTTCTTGACTGAATTTCCTGTTTTCCGAAAAATCTAATTCCTGTTAAATATAGCCTTTCAGCTTGTAATAGCCCAGAGCTGTAAATTCCCGAATCACGGCGATTTCAAGTACCAGATAATTCCACATGTCGTAACGCACCTTCACACTTCTGCCTATCTCTTTAAAGGTTTGTTTGCGCTCTTTTTCTGTCAGCAACAGATTGCTGCTGAATGAAGCTTCAAAAGCCGGAAGGCCGCCAACATTCTCAAATCCGCATTTTTTAAATGTAAGTACACAACGGCGAATGTGCTCGGGTGACGAAACGACCAGCAACGATTTTTCGCTGTCTGTCTCAAGCATTTTCCAAATTTCACAGGCCTGGGTGTAAGTATTTGTACCTTTTTTTTCGTATAAAAACCTTGCAGAATCAATTTCTCCGGCAGCTATTGCCTTGTACATTCGCCAGGCATCACTGTTTTGAAAATCATTGGTGTCATAAGGTAAGGCAATGATAATGCGTGCATCAGGATAAAGTTTTGCAGCTTCACTGGCAAAATAACTGCGCATCAGGCCGCCAGGTCCAGGCATTCCTCCGGCTCCCATCACAACAATATAATCGGGTTGCTGCCCTAGTTTTGGCGTGCTTGTACCCATTTTGTAATAAACCTGGAACGGCACCGAAGTAAAACTAAGAATGAACAGGACAAGAGACATAATTCCAAATAACAGGATGATCAGTCTGAAACCTTTGAACAACAATTTAAATACAATTCCGTATGATTTTCCCCTTATTTTCACTTCAACAGATACTTACTTTGCCGTAAAAATAGTTTTTTTGCAAGAAAAGGATGTATTCACTTTTACCGAAAGAATGAACGCAATGACCGTCCGGCAAATTTTTACTCACAGAAACATCTATCTCTTCGGACTTTCACTGATGCTGGTGACACTGCCAACATCCAAATATCTGATGAGCATTGCACAGTTTATTCTCATTTTTAACTGGCTTTTCGACCGGAAACTTCTAAGTAAGTTCAGGAATTTTTTTACAAACAAACCAGCTCTTGTCATATTTTCTGTTTTTTTTATCCATGTAATCGGGCTGTTGTGGACTACCGATTTTCAGTATGCAATAAAAGACCTTCGGATAAAACTCCCGATGCTGGCTTTACCTGTTATTATCTCTACTACCCCTCCGCTTGGGAAAAAAGATTTTTTTCACCTGATGACGCTTTATGTCGCTGCCAATCTTTTCGGAACCTTTTTCAGTTTGGGGAAATTACTTACGGATGATATTTTTAATATCCGTAATATTTCTGTATTTATTTCCCACATCAGGTTTGCGTTAAATCTTGCTCTTGCCTTTTTTGTCAGCATTTACCTGTTTTTTCAGAATGATTACTCATTTCCGTGGCTGCGCTGGTTGTTTCTGGTATCAGGTATGTGGCTGCTGACTTTTTTAATACTGATGGAATCGGTTACCGGACTCAGTGTTGTACTGATTACAGCATTCGTTTTATCAATGGTTTATTTTTTCCGGACAAGAAATTTTTGGCATAAATTCACAGTAATTGTCATTTTAATTGCAATACCGGTTGTATTAGCTCTTTATCTAAAGTCGCTCTATTATGAAGTTATACCCGGTGAGCCTTTTTATCACGAACATCTGGACAGACTTACCCGACAGGGGAATCCATACTTCCACGACAGCACATTGATTGGTGTTGAAAATGGTCACTGGGTCGGACAATACATCGAAATGGACGAGCTTAAGGCAGGATGGAACAAGCGGAGCCGGATACCTTTTGAAGGGTTTGATAAAAAAGGTAATCCTGTTCGTTTCACGCTGATGCGGTACCTTACCTCCAAAGGCCTGAGAAAAGATGCCGATGGGGTGATGGCCCTCACTGATGATGATGTACACGCTGTAGAAATGGGATTTGCCAACAAAGACCATCTTATCGAATCAAGTCTTAAAAGACGAATCAAAACCGTAATCTGGGAACTGGAGATTTACCGGCAAACTGGCTATCTCAGCGGCAATTCAGTCACTCAGCGGCTTGAATTCTGGCGTGCAGGTTTACAAATAATCAGAGAAAATTTCTGGATAGGAGTCGGAACAGGCGATATTGACAATGCATTTAAAGCCATGTACCCAAAAATAAAGAGTCAGCTTCCTCCTGAACAATGGTGGCGGACGCACAATCAGTACTTAACTGTATTTGCCACTTTGGGATTATTGGGATTTCTCTGGTTTATTTTTGCATTAATTTATCCGGGACTAAAGTTAAGCATGTTCAATAACTATTTTTATCTGGTTTTTTTTGTGATTGGTGCGCTCTCGATGATTACCGGTGACACACTTGATACCCAGGCTGGTGTTACTTTCTGGGCTTTTTTTACAATGTTCTTTTTATTCAACGGAGAAGAAAACGCCCCTTCCAGAGATCAAAAACAATTACGCTTCAAGATTTTTCAGCATGGACAATAAAAATGTCGTTATAAACAACTGGTTTGTTGTAGTAAATCCCAACGCCGGTAACCGAAAAATAAGCCGTGACTGGCCAGTAATCAACAAAGCCCTGACCAAAGCAGGAATCAAATTTGATTTTGCAATGACCCGTGGGCCTTTGCATGCCATTGAACTCACCGATAACGCACTTAAAAAAGGTTTCAAAAAATTCATCTCTGTGGGAGGTGATGGTACAATGAATGAAGTAGCCAATGCTTTACTCAATTTCGAAGATTTTAATACTGAAGATTTCATTCTCGGGCTGATTCCGGTAGGCACCGGCAACGACTGGGGAAGAATGTTTTTCATACCAAAACAGTATAACCTGGCCGTAAATACCATTGCCGCCGGGCACAGTTTAAGGCAGGATATAGGCCATATATCATTCAGAAATGGCAATCAAAATGATTCCCGCTATTTTCTCAACATCGCAGGAATGGGTTTCGATGCTATGGTTGCACAAAAAACCAATATTCAGAAGGCAGCCGGAAAAGGGAATGCCCTGTCCTATTTCATCAACCTGCTAACCAGTCTGTTTCAATACAAATCTCAGATCATTCAGGTTGAGATCGATGATGACAAATACAACTTCAACACCTTCAGTATGAGTGTCGGAATATGCAAGTACAACGGAGGTGGAATGATGCAACTTCCAAATGCCATTCCTGATGATGGCCTGCTCGATGTTACAGTGATTAAAAAAATCGGACTGGGAACCGTGATGGCACAATTGCGTAATCTTTATACCGGCCAGTTTGTCAAACACCCCAAAGTGGCCACATTTACTGCAAAAAAAGTAAAAATTCAAAGTAAAAAAAACGGATTTATGATGGAAGCCGATGGCGAAAGCCTTGGTCAGGCACCTTTTGAAATAACCTTAAAACCACGTGCATTGAAAGTTATTGTTGGGAAAAAGTATCCAATTTAAATAAATGAAGCATCAGAATATTCACTCTTACCACCTCGTGTTCTTTCTTTATATTTGCAAATTCAGTTAAATATTAATACCAACTTCTCAATGGCATCAAATTACTCTAAAAATCTTCAATTACAACCCTATCCACGCGAAGGTACTAGTTTGCTATCAGCTAATTATCTTTATCCGGAAAAAAGTCCAAAATTATCTGAGAACACTTTGAACGCTGCAATAGATAATGCTTTTCAAAGATGTATTCGCAACAAAAGAGGAGATTTAAAGCGATTTGTATCAAATCCAGATAGTCTTGTTAAGCTGACAATGAAACATTTGAAAGAAAGAAGTGATCCTATTTTAAGCCCATACTTTTTAAGCCTGCTTAATGTTGAAAACATTTTTGAACTTGATGCAGTGAGTTACGAAATGCAACGTCACAGAATGACAATAGGAATTTATTATCAATACCTTATTCTCGAATTAATGAGACAAAGTTGGCCAGTTTTTGATGCATCCCGAGAAGGTGATGTTGTGGCTGATATTGAAACACCAAATTTCGAAAAAGGAATTCGATTGTACATCTCAGTAAAAAAATCAAAAGATACCGTCGGGGGTCAAGATGTTGGCGGTGTAATCAAAAGATTGGAAAATGAAGCAAAATCAGAAAAAAATCTAAACCGTCCTTATCTATGTGTCATTGGGATCGCAACTCCTTCAAAAGGAAAATTAAGAGGTTATGATGACCGTTCTATCCGAACTATCAGTTCAGGCGGAACATATTCTCTTAACTGCGAGTTTTGGGGTCCGGGATTTATTTTCCCTTACATCACCGGTCATAATGCTTTGGAGATTTATACTATCAGCATCAAGCGTGTTTCTGATTATTTACCATTTATGACAATTTCATTTAAAGAAGAGTGTTCAGTTTTATTGAAGCAAGAACTGGAAAAACTTGGATTAATCGCTGAAAATAACAGAATTGATACTCAAAAATTTCTCAATTACATCATTGAATAACCAATTTACAAATAAAGCAAAAAACAAGTGTCTGATCCTTTTAGGTGATAGTCGTGAAATACTAAAAGAGATTCAGCAGAAAGCTGATCTTATTGTAACTTCACCTCCATATGCTGATGCCCGAAAGAAACATTATGACAGTATTGATCCTCAAGAATTTCCTGAATGGTTTGAAACTTTTCATGATGTATTTTGGAACGTATTGGTAGATGATGGAAGTTTAGTTATAAATATTAAGGATAAAGTGGTTAATGGAGTAAGGCATCGTTACGTTTGGCGTATGATTGACCGAATGGTTGAGAAAGGCTGGTATTGCATTGATGATTACATATGGCATAAAACAAATCCTATGCCAGGCTTCTGGCCAACCCGACTAAGAGATGGATGGGAATATTGTTTTCATCTGGCAAAAACAAAAACTCCATTTATGGATCAGTATGGAGTATCTAAACCGGTTGGAGATTGGGTTAATAAAAGATTGCAAAAGCTTGGTGAAAATGATATAATCAGACATAATTCAGGAAATTCAAGCGGATTCGGAAGAGACATTTCCAAATGGGTCGGTAAAAAAGAGGTCCTCCCCTCAAATGTTCTTTCTATTCCACTCGTTGGGAAAAATAAAGGCCATCCGGCTGTTTTCCCCGTTGAATTGCCTGCTTTTTTTATAAGGCTTTTATCAAGAGAGAATCAACTGGTAATAGATCCTTTTGCTGGAAGCGGAACCACAGGAATAGCTGCTCTTGCCAATAATCGAAATTGCATTCTAATTGACAATAATGAATCATATTGTAAACTTGCCGAAAAACGTATTCAGGATGAAATTGGTGGGTTATTCAATGATATTTCACTGAATGAAAGGAAAAAAACACCAATTTTTCAAAAAATCCCCAAACCCTGACCTTATTCTTATTCACCGTAACCGAATACTTAAAACTTTGGTAAACAGATTTTTTATTGATGAAATTTGTGCTGATAAAAATCTTATGCCATGTTCAGGGAAATTATCTCAATCATAATTACGATCATTCTCCCTATCTTTTCTTTGAACCTGAATGCACAGGTAAACTTCGATGAAGCCATGGCTCTCGCCAAAAATGTCTTTTTACAGAAATCAGTTCTGGCTTCAGATAATGAGGTTGCAGAAATTTCCGGCTTTTTCATCAAAAAGGTGCAGGGGAAAACACTGTACCTGGTTTTCAATTTCAAAAAAGGCGGATTTGTTATTACTGCTGGTGATAAGCGATTTTACCCATTGCTGGCGTGGTCTCCTGAAGGAAATTTTTGTCCTGAAAAAATTCCTGACAATTGTGCTGACTGGATGCACTGGTACGAGCAGCAAATACTGGCAGGGTTGGAAACGCCGGAAATATTGACCAGGAATTACGAAGAGATTTGGCAAAACTTTTTACAAGATACTTCGGGAGGAAAAGAGCGAACCACGCAGCAGCCTCTTTTAACTGCCAAATGGGATCAGGGTAAATATTACAATACTCTTTGTCCTGAAGACCCCGATGGTTCCGGCGGGCATGTTCCGGTTGGATGTGTAGCAACAGCAATGGTACAGCTTATGTATTATTACAGGTTTCCACAACAGGGCAGCGGGTCGCATTCCTATGTACCGCCATACAACAATGGTTATTATGGTGTCCTGACGGCTGATTTTGGCAGTACATTTTACAAATGGGAGGAAATGACAGATCAGGCTTTTACCTTCAATCAGTCAGTTGCTGAACTCAGCTATCATGCTGCTGTAGCTGTGAACATGAAATTCTCCCCAGGATCTTCCGGTGCCAATCCTGGTGATATCATCCCTGCACTCACCAACTATTTTAACTATTTACCGACCGGTGAGTTACTTCTTCGGCAAGATGCCGGAGAGTATGAAGTTTGGCGGCAGTTGCTGACAAGCCATTTTGACAACAGACAACCCGTAATCTATTTCAGCAGTAACGGTTTTTTAGGTCACGCTTACATTTGCGACGGGTATTCTGACTCCACACATTTTCATTTCAACTGGGGCTGGTCGGGAAATCACAACGGTTACTATTACATTAATGAGCTGATCCCCGGAGGCATTGATCTGACGCAATCTCAGGGTGCAATTTTTCATCTCTATCCTGATACTAACTTATTTGCTTATCCTGAATTTTGCCGGAATGGAAATTTATTCATCTCATCCAATGGAAGTCTGACCGATGGCAGTGGTCCGCAAAACTACCAGTCCGGAAGTTGTTGCAGGTGGTTAATACAACCTGACGACCAGTCAATGACCAATATCAGATTAGATTTTTCCATGTTTGAGCTTGTACCGGAACAGGATTGTCTATCCGTTTTCAATGGTCAAAACAGCAGTGCAACGCTGCTTGGAAATTTCTCCGGAAACAATTTACCTCCGGTGATCATTTCCTCCCAGCCGGCCCTTTTTTTAAAACTTGAGACTTGTGGGACGACTACCTCTAATGGCTTTCATGCAAATTATCACTCTTTCAGACTGCCTTTTTGCGAAACGTTGAAACTGGTTACCGATGCCGAAGGTTTGTTGAACGATGGCAGTGATTTTTTTAATTATTCCAATAACATGGATTGCAGCTGGCTTTTTACTCCACAGATCCCTGTTTATGATTCGGTGGAAAAAACAAGAATTGAATTTACCTTTTTTCAACTGACTGAAGGCGATACCTTGTTTTTATATGATGGCGAAGACAATACATTTCCTTTATTGGCTTCGCTGACAGGAAATATTCTCCCTCCGCCTTTTGTCTCAACCGGCCAGCATCTCTTTATGAATTTTCGAACAAACGAAACCGACAGTGCCGGGGGATGGGAAATCCGACATACCGGCCTGCCACCCGCTTATTGTTCTGATACAACCCTGATCTCAGCATTTTCAGGATCTATTGAGGACGGAAGCGGAAATAAACACTATAACTCAAACTCTTTCTGCCATTGGAAGCTTCAAATCCCCGAAGCTGAATTTGTAACTGTTGAATTCACCAAAGTTGACCTGGAGCTAAATTACGATTATGTGCTTTTCCGCGACCTTAACAAGCCTTATACTGCACCGGTGAGAATAACGGGGAACAACATTCCCCCTCCTTTTACAATCAACTCTAATAATATACTGATCACCTTTTTCTCAGACGACCGCGATAATCGTTTTGGATGGGAATTGTTATATCACGCTTCAGCCGAGAGTATTGACAGCAGGTTCTTACATCATTTTGCCATTTACCCCAACCCTGTAACAGACGTATTGATGATTCATCGGTTTAGTGATGAGATGGAGAGCTTTATCTGCACAATTTTCGATTTACGGGGCAGTGTGTTGGTATCAAATCAGCAAACGAATCCTGAATTTATGTTGGACATGAGGAATTTTCAAAGAGGTGTTTATCTGCTCGAAATCAAAGCAAAGTATAAAATACTTCAACACAAAATTGTTAAACTTTAGTTTCAACTTATGAAAAATATTGTATTACAAATAATTGCAGGTTTGTTTTGCTTAAATCTGACTGCTTCCGACAAAGAGCCCGTTGCAATGGATGATTTTGCCCAGGCTTCAGTGTATGAAACCATCTCAATAAAGGTACTCGAAAATGATTTTACTTACGAGAACCATCCTTTCAAAATACAGATCGTACTTGGATCACCAAATGGAATTACAACCTTTAATGATTCAACCGTGTTTTATACCCCCAAAAGCTTCGCCACAGGAGTTGATTCATTGCGGTACCGGATCATTGATCTTGAAAATAACCTTTTGTCCCCTTTTGCCAAAATTTACATCCAGATCGTTAACAAGGGGATCAAATTTCTGGATGCCAACCAGGTAAAATGCAAACTCATTGCCGGTGGGATGCAGTTTTTTGACGGGGAGTATTTTAACAGCTATGAAGTACCTGCAGGAACCAGCCTTTATACCATCTTTTCAAAGTCATTCTGGATCGGTGGTTACGACCAGTCGGGAGAATTGCATGTGGCAGGTGAAAGGTATAAAATAACCGGCACTGATTTTTATCCCGGACCAATATCTGATACAATCAGCTATGATGAAAATTATGATATCCAATGGTTTAAAGTTTGGAAACTGAACAAAAATGAAATTGCATTTCACCGCGAAAATTGGGATCAAAGCGGTTACGAGCCGATTGAATCCATTAGCTCATGGCCTGGTAACGGAAACCCGGAATTGGGGCAAAACCCGCAATCAGCTCCTTATTACGATTGGGACAACGATGACATTTACAATCCCTACAATGGAGATTTCCCGCTGATAAAAGGCGATCAGGCTATCTTAATTATCTGTAACGATGACCGTGTCCATGGTGAAAGCAAGGGAAAAAAACTGGGTGTGGAAGTTCATGCGATGTATTACGTTTACGACCAACCTGACGACACCGCACTTTCTCAAACCATTTTTGGAACTTATCAGGTTATCAACAGATCAACCAATGATTATTCTGACGTTTATACCGCTTTCTTTCTCGATTTTGACATCGGTTCTCCCTGGGACGATTATATTGGTTGTGATACATTGATTCAATCTGCTTTTGCCTTTAATGGTTATTCAACCGATGGAGACGGAGGTTCGGGTACTTACGGGAACCATCCGCCTGCTCAATCATTCACTTGTCTGAATTATGAAATGAGTGGATTTATGTTCTCCAATAATGCATGGGCATCACCTATGACCGATCCGCAAAATGATGTGGAGTATTACAATTATATGAAGTCTGTTTGGCGTGATGGTTCTCCGCTGACATATGGGGGTAATGGTTATGGGGGTAATATACCGGTAAAGTATTCTTATTCGGGCGACCCGGTGGCAAATGATGGCTGGACTGAGGAGCTTGCGGGGAATCTTCCAGGTGACCGCCGCGGACTGATCAGCAAAAGGATTTGGATAAATTCTTATCGCAATCGGTTCATAAATCATGTTTTGAACATTCAGGGAATTCTGGTAAAAATCCCGGATTTTGTT
>RZYY01000068.1 GCA_009930115.1 Sphingobacteriia bacterium
TTGAACTCTGAGCTAAATGTTCTTCTTGTTCTTTTCATCTTAACAGAAATTAATTTATAAAAGTAATCTTTTTCTGTCCAGTTTTTTTAGACCAGCTCACAACAACCATAAAATCTTTGACCAAATGAAAAGTTTATTAATTTTTGTGTTCTTTCTGATAACCCTGATGGCCATTACTTCCTGCGAGAAAGAACAAAACGAAAGTAATCTGCAGGAACAAACTCTGGCCGTGGATGAAACTATTGCAGAAACTACTTTCGAAGAGATTAGTGAAATTGGTAATCAGGCCTATAAATTGTCGGTCGAAAATCTGAAATCTTCAGATGATCTGGGTGACCGTCTTGGAGACTGTGTTACCATTACGCTGGATACTACGGTAATGCCCCATGTTTTAACCATTGATTTTGGAGAAGAAAATTGCCTCTGTCGTGACGGAAAATGGCGTCGTGGAAAAATCATTGTTACATTCACCGGATGTTTTTACCAGACGGGAGCTGTTATTACACATACCCTCGATAATTATTACGTGAACGACAACTGGGTGCAGGGTACAAAAGTCAAAACCAATTTAGGCCCAAATATCAATGGTGAGCCAGAGTTTACCTCGGTTGTCAATGGAAGCATTACTTTTAATGAAACCGGAATTGTAATCAATTGGGAATCAGAACACCTTCGCACCTGGATTGAAGGTTATGACTCAATAGTCTGGTGGGACGATGTGTTTCTGATCACGGGCAACGGAGCACATACGCACAGTCAGGGTGGCGGATTTACGCGTACAATTACCACACCATTACGTCGTGAATCGTCATGCCATCATATTGTCAGCGGAATCGTTGAAACTGTTCCACTTAACCGTCCTGCAAGAATTCTTGACTATGGCGATGGCACCTGCGACAACCTCGCAACACTCACAGTTGGTAATAAAACATTTGTCATCCGGTTACACTGATCTGTTATTGACCGACGCTCCGGAAAACAGGTTTGGTTTTTGTCAAAGCCTGTCAGATTGAAATATTAAGGTGAATTTTATTAAGCAGGTTTAAAATTGAAAACCAGTCAAAACGATTTTAAAAACATTGTTAAAGATCATAGTCCACGGCTCTATGCGCACATTCGGAGCATATTGCTTAATCATCATGACACCGACGACGTTCTTCAAAATACTTTTATAAAGGCATGGATAGGGTTGGGCGATTTTAAAGGAAATTCGGAATTGTCCACCTGGCTATTCAGGATAGCAACTAACGAGGCATTGCAGCATTTGCGAAAACAAAGACTTCGCAGAATGCTGTTTTTACCAATAGAAACTGAAATCCACAATAGTATTAACCCAGATGAATCATTAAATGATGGCCGGTCCATCAGACTAAAGCTTGAAAAAGCTTTACAAAAATTATCTGTCCGGCAACGAATGATTTTTGGGATGAAATATTTTAATGAAATGAAATACAAGGATATGGCTGAGTTACTTAATTTGAAAGAAGGAACGCTTAAAGCCGTTTATCACCAGGCTACCAATAAAATTGAAAAATACTTTGAAGAAAATGATTAATCCTGCAAAACAACATTCAGAATGGTTTAAAGGTAAAAAGGAACAAATCCCTGAACCTGTGCCAAAGAATTATTTTGAGGAATTGCCTGACAGGGTGATGAAAAAAATTGAAGCGGTGCATCAGACAAATCATTATCGGGCTTCAGGAAAAGCACTGTTAAAAATTGCTGCGGGCATAGTGATTCTGATGACTTTGTCATTCTTTTATTACTACTTTCAGATCAGAACGGAAAGTCAGGATAAAATGGTTGCAGGTAATTCCGGTCAAATCATAATGATGAAGGATGACACTATACGTAAAGATACCAATGATGGAAAAAAAACTACTAAAAATATTGTCGCCAAAAAGGAAAATTTTCCGGTTGACAGCGTGCCTGATCTGAATAATGTTCTTGAGGAACTGGATAAAATTCCGGTTGAAATTTTAATGGATTATCTGAATGATCTGGATGAATTTGAATTTTAATTTACTGAACAATGAAGCATACAATCTTTATATTTAAAGTACTGGTTTTTGTGATGCTGTCGCATACCGGTGCAAATGCTCTTGCTCAGCGGGAAAACAATAAAAACGCTGGCAGAGAGCAAATTGAAATGATAAAAACAAGGTTTCTCACCCGGCAAATGCAGTTGACCAAAGAAGAAGCAAGGTTATTCTGGCCTGTTTATGACCAGTACCAGAAGAATTTAATACAGTTAAGAAAAGACCGTGATGAATGGTTGCCTGGAATGCCCGGACAAATGGATACACTTACTGACGATCAGATCAACAAGCTAATTGATGCCCGGTTGAAAAATGCAGAAGATATTCTGAATGCCCGTAAAAAATTGGTTGATGATTTGCGGGAAGTATTGTCTCCCCATAAAATTGCCCTTTTCCTGCATTCCGAAAGGCAGTTCAATCAGGAACTTCAAAACAGGGTTCAGCAGCGTCGCATTGAGCAACCACCTTCCGGAAGAAATTTCCCACGATAAGTAGATAAAATTTTTTGCTTAACAAAAAAAGCCTCCGGTCATAAGACCGGAGGCTTTTTAATCTTGCGTAAGATGATGATTTCTTTTTCAAGCCAAAGACCAAATCTGTTGGATGAAAGTTAAATCAGATCATCTTTCATCAAAATGTGACTGTCCGATTAAACCAGGATTACAAAACACCCTGATCCATCATAGCATTGGCAACTTTGAGGAAGCCGGCAATATTTGCACCTTTCACATAGTTGATGTAGCCATTTTCTTCGGCTCCGTGGGTTACGCAGGCCTGATGAATATCTTTCATGATGGTTTGAAGTTTTGCATCTACTTCTTCGCGCGACCAATTGTATTTCATCGAGTTTTGTGACATTTCCAGACCAGAAGTAGCCACACCGCCTGCATTAACTGCTTTTCCGGGTCCAAACAAAATCTTGCTTTTCAGAAAAACTTCGACAGCTTCTGGTGTTGAAGGCATGTTGGCAACTTCAGCAACGCAGATACATCCGTTTTTCAGAAGGTTTTCAGCATCTTCTTTGTTCAGTTCGTTTTGTGTAGCACAAGGCATGGCAATATCGCATTTTACTTCCCATGGATGTTTACCCTGAACAAATTTTGCTCCCGGAAATTCATAGGAATAAGGTTTAACGATATCCTGGTTTGAGGCGCGCAGCTCAAGCATGTAGTTAATTTTTTCGCCTGAAATTCCATCAGGATCATATACGTATCCATCAGGTCCGGAAAGTGTTACTACTTTTCCGCCCAGGTCGTTGATTTTTTGTGCTGCACCCCAGGCAACATTACCAAAACCGGAAAGGGCAACGGTTTTACCTTTAAAAGATTCGCCTTTGGTAGCCAGCATTTCCTGTGCAAAATAAACAGCACCAAAACCTGTTGCTTCAGGACGAATGAGGCTGCCTCCCCAATTGAGACCTTTTCCGGTGAATACTCCGGAGTGCTCACGGGCTAATTTTTTGTACATTCCAAACATGTAACCAATTTCACGTCCGCCAACGCCAATATCACCGGCAGGAACATCAGTTTCGGGGCCGATAACCTTCCAGAGTTCGAGCATCAACGACTGGCAGAAACGCATGATTTCATGATCGGATTTGCCTTTTGGATCAAAGTCAGAGCCTCCCTTGCCGCCACCCATAGGAAGCGTGGTCAGGCTGTTTTTGAAAATCTGCTCAAAACCCAGGAATTTCAATATACTCAGGTTTACACTCGGATGGAAACGCATACCACCTTTATAAGGTCCAATTGCATTATTAAACTGAACACGATAGCCTAAATTTACCTGTACATTTCCATTATCGTCAACCCACGGAACTTTGAACATGAATATACGGTCAGGCTCAACAATTCTTTTGAGGATTCCTGCAGTTTCGAATTGAGGATTTTCCAACAACACATCTTCGAGTGTCTCCAGCACTTCTCTCACAGCCTGAAGGTACTCCTTTTCGCCCGGATGTTTTTTCTCCAGGTCATTCATGAATTTTTCGAGATCCATTGCACTAATTTTTTAAGTTTAAAAAAAATGTGAATTATTTAACAATTAAATATTTTTGCAAAGTACATGATTTTAAATGTACTGGCAAAACCTTTTTCAGAATATTTTTCAGTGTTAGATTTAGTAAGCTTTTATTACATGACACCATCTAAAAGAATCTGATACATTTGAAATCATTTTTCTGTCTAAAAACATTACTTATGAGCGAAAAAAATACACTTGGACGACGTCGGTTTTTCAAAATTGCAACTGCCGGTAGTTTAGGAGCTGCCATTGCCACACCATCATTTTTTCAAAAAGTTCAGGCGCAAGAAAAAGTTACACCGGAAAAGCCTGAAACCAATATTGCAGACGCAATGAAATATCCACGAAATGAACATTCGATGCCGGGAAAATACCCGGGACAGGTTGTCAGGGTGAACCATCCTGAAAGCATAGTTGATAATGAACCTGTTGAAGAAGTTGTATATGCAATGATTGCAAAAGCGCTTCTTACACTTACCGGAACAAGCTCTCTTAAAGATGCATGGCTCAAATTTGTTTCACCTGATGACATCATTGGATTAAAAGTTAATCCTGTTGCCGGAAAGCTACTGTTCACAAGCCATGCAGTGACAAAATCCGTTATCAGGCAACTTCGTGAAGCAGGAATTCCTGACTCAAACATTGTAATTTGGGACAGAAGAGATTTTCAGCTCGCCGAAACAGGTTACACCACAGATAATTATCCCGGAATTGCTATCAGAGGTACAGAAATAAAAGACGCTACAGACAGCTTTTACGACAAAAACGGCGAAATGTATGCTGAAAAAATGATTGACAAAAACTGGTACTACTGGGCTGATTATGAAGAAGAATATGATGCCTACACCCTCCCTTACATGGTAAATGGCGGTAAGTATTCCTATTTTTCGAAGATTTGTACCCAGGAAGTTGACAAAATCATTAACCTTCCTGTTTTGAAAAATGCCGGTACTTCAGTAACCCTTTGCCTGAAAAATCTTGCTTTTGGATCAATTACCAACACCGGTCGTCTGCACAAGTATCTCTGGTCAGAAACCTGCGCTGAGGTATGTGCTTTCCCTCCCCTGCGCGATAAAGTTGTACTCAACATAGTGGACGGCATCAAAGGTTGCTTCGACGGCGGCCCTGGTGCCAATCCCCAGTTTATTTGTAACTACAACACCATTCTCGCCGGTACCGATCCTGTAGCCGTTGATCGTATAGGCTACAACATAGTGATTGCCAAACGCATCGAAGAGGGTGTGCAGGAAGAGGAACTGGCCCGCGGACGCAAATTTATGGAGCTTGCGGCTGCGCTCGGCCTGGGAGAATGTGACATAAACAAAATTGATCTTAAAGAAATTAATCTTCTTTAAATGAAAAAGCGAATCAAATTCATCCTGCTCCTGATCATTCAGTTCCTGTTTGTCAATGGTTTATTTACACAAAATATACCTGAGCTGAAGCAACATGATCTGCCGGAAATGACTATTCTCAGCAACAGAACCTTTGACGGAAATGCATTGTGGGGATACATGAATGGTGGTGCTGATCTTTATCTTGAGTATGGTTTTTCGGGACTCAGAGTGCAGGAAATTACCATTGAAGGAGAAAAAATCAAACTGGAAATCTTCTTAATGAAAAATCCTTTGAGCGCCTTCGGAATAATGAGCATAAAACGTTTCAAATGTAACGAATCGTCTCTTTTTTCCATCAACGACTGTCTGACCAATTACCAGTACCATACAGCAAGGGGTTCCGTTTATCTGAATGTAATCAATTTCTCCGGGAGCAAAAAAGCAATTGAATTTACCAGGTTAATTGCTTCAAAAATGACCATAATAATTGATGACACTACAACCAAAATTCCAGCTTTTAGTGATGTTGAAAACCGGCTGGTAAATTTATCCGAAATAAAATTTGTGAAAGGAACACTTGGATTACAAAATGGGATTTCAGGCTGGATACGAATGTTTGATGAAATTTCAGATTTTGAAATCTATTACCTGCCTGTAAAAGTTGAAAACAATAAGCTTTTTTTTGCAGATATCCATTTTAACAGTCAAGATTCTGAAACATTATTTCTGGAAAAAAACTTCAGTTTAACTGCTGTCTGGCCATATTTCCATACTTACAACAATAAACTGCTTGGGTTGAGAAAACTCACCGACAAAACCTACAGAATGGTTGAAATTACGGGATCACAGGAAGAATCAGAGGAAATACTGAAAAAATTCGGATTCTAAACAATCGCTGTTTATTATAGCATCAGCCTTGCGAAATGGCAATCAAATAAAAGATTCAACATGATAGGGCGTTCGGGGTATAATCAGAAAAAAACTGTTCAATAAGTCAAAATTGTCAGAACAAATCATTCAGCCCGACTATAGCAAGCAAGTATATAAGCTTTGTTTACTGATTTTTCATCCACTCAAACATGCGGTACCTGTTCCCGTCCATACCTATTTTCAGGTAAACTTTTTCAGCCTTTTGATTGTGATGAATCATATAAAGCCTTATTCCCGAAACGTCAGGTAAATTTTCAACTTCATTGCGGATATGGTGGTACATTCTGGAAAAAACTCCCTTCCGGCGATATTCCGGCAAAACATAGACGGATTGCAGCCACCAAACCATTGAATTACGCCAGTCACTCCATTCATAAGTTACCAGCAAACTGGCAATGATCTCTTTTCCGGTAACAGCAACATAATAACGACCAAAAACAGGGTTCGAAAAAACAGCAACAACACCCGAATTGATAACAGATTCTTCCAGTTTGACATTTTCGGTTTCAAGTGCCATTTTAACCTGAAATGTGGCAATGATTTCCCATTCAGCAGCTTTGGCCGGTCTTACAATAATTTCAGTGTTTTTGTCAGTATTCATAAAAAATAATCTGTGATTTTATTTCGTTATCAATGTGTTTGTTTTAGGTTTAACTAATTTTATTATTAACTTACTACTTGCAATAACTCCCCGATCTCCGGGGAGTTTTTTATTGAAATTACCGAACAAGTGCACGATGCATAATTTCGATGGGATGAAGTGCTTTTCGTCCTGTACCGTCTTTAATCTGATGGCGACAGGAAGTGCCCGGAGCAGCAATGATGACTTCTTCGGATGTTTTTCGGACTTCAGGAAACAGCACCAGTTCCCCCACTTTCATCGAAATCTCATAATGTTCAGCTTCATAGCCAAATGATCCGGCCATTCCACAGCATCCCGATTTTATTTCTTCAACCTTATAATTCTCCGGCAAAGAGAGCATTGCTTTGGTAGGTGCCACAGAAGCCAGCGCCTTTTGATGGCAATGCCCGTGCAATTTTATGGTTTCAGCTTTATTGGTGAATTGCCCTGAAGAAATCTTTCCGGCAGTCATTTCACGTTCAAAAAACTCATCAAACATTAGTGCGTTTTTGGCCAGACGACGTGCATCTTCTTTCAAATGAGCATCAACAAGGTCGGGATATTCATCTCTGAAAGATAAAATCCCGGAAGGTTCTATGCCAATGAGAGGCACATTATCGGAAATTAAATCTTTGAAAACAGTTACATTGTAATTAGCCAGTTTTTTCGCTTTACGCACCAGCCCTTTCGACAGAAATGTTCTCCCGCTTTCTTTATGTCTGGCTATTTTAACGACATATCCGAGGCTGGTGAGTAATTCCACAGCTTTGATACCAATTTCAGTATCATTGTATTCAGTAAATTCATCTACAAAGAGATAAACATTTCCTTTACTGTGGCCGACAGGATTTAGTTCCGACAGATGTCTTTTCAGCCAAAAATTGAATGTGTGTTTGCACAACAACGGGATGCTTCGTTTTGGAGCAAAACCCAGAATTCGCTTCAACCAACCTGATAAAAACGGATTGGTGAAAACAAAATTGGTGAAAGCAGGAACAATCATTCCCAACCGGTTGAGAGAGGAAATGTATGCAATGGCTCTGGTTCTCAGCGGAATACCATGTGCATCGTACCAGTGCTGCAAAAATTCTGCTTTATATCTGGCCATATCAACACTTGACGGGCACTCTGATTTACAAGCTTTACACGACAGACAAAGGTCCAACACATCGTAAATTTCCTTATGGTCGAAAGGGTTTTTTTTGGGTGAATGGCTGAGAAATTCCCGCAGTGTATTTGCGCGTGCACGGGTGGTATTGTTTTCATCACGTGTGGCCATATAACTGGGGCACATGGTTCCTCCGATGACTGCGGTTTTGCGGCAGTCGCCTGATCCGTTACATTTTTCAACAGCACGCATAAACCCCATATCGTCTGAAAAATCAAAAACAGTATCAATTTCTCTGGTCTGCTGTCCTGCTTCGAAGCGCAGGGCGGATTTCATCGAAGGGGTATCGGTAATCTTTCCGGGGTTAAATATCCCGAAAGGATCCCAGGTATGTTTAATTTCCCTGAGTAACTGATAATTATGTTCGCCAATCATAATGGGTATAAACTCACCACGCAGGCGCCCGTCACCATGTTCACCACTCAGCGAACCCCGGTATTTTTTCACCAGTCTGGCTGTTTCCAGCGCAATGGTATGAAACAGTTCTATTTCAGCTTTGTTTTTTAAATTCAGCACAGGTCTCAAATGCAGTTCTCCCGTGGCAATATGGGCATGATATACTGCATATAAATTGTATTTATCCATTAATTGCTGAAATTCAGCAAGATACTCAGGCAAAACCTCCGGGTTTACCGCTGTATCCTCAACAAGAGAAACGGGTTTAGCATCACCCGGAATATTGGAAAGCAAGCCAAGCCCTGCTCTGCGCAAAGACCATACACGTGCAATGTCTTCACCAAAAACAACAGGAAAATGATACCCCAGCCCAGCCTCTCTCATTGCATTTTCCATTTTCCCGACAATGTCTATTATTTCCTGTTTCAAATCCCTTGCAAATTCGATGATAAGTATGGCTTCCGGTTCGCCCTGAACAAAAAATCTGTTTTTGGACTGTTCAATATTATCCCTGGTTTGATGAAGAATAATTTTGTCCATCAGCTCCACTGCTCCCGGATTATATTTCAAAGCAACAAGATTGGCACGAAAGGCATCTTCCAACGAATTAAAATGGACGCATACCAGGCCTTTTACTTTTGGTGGTAAGGGAACAAGATTCAGTTTGATCGCCGTAGTGAAGGCTAAAGTACCTTCAGAGCCAGCCAGCAATTTACAAAAGTTAAAAGGTTCATTAGAAGTGCTGAACGGTTGCGTTTCGAGCAGCAAATCAATGGCATAACCCGTATTTCGTCTTTTGATTACAGGATCAGGGTATTCATCCCGAATTTGTTGCTGGTTGGCAGGTAAAGAAAGAATACTTGCTATATTGCGGTAAATTCGGTTTTCCAGATTATCCCCGTGTTGTTTTTCTTCAAACTCTTCAGGAGTAAGCGGTCCAAAAACAGCCGCTGAACCATCGCTGAGAATAACCTCCATTTCCAGTGTGTGATCACGTGTACTTCCATATATCAGTGAGTGTGCTCCACAAGAATTATTACCCACCATTCCGGCAATCACACAACGACTTGATGTGCTGGTTTCGGGGCCAAAAAACAGTTTGTAAGGAGAAAGAGCAATATTCATCTCGTCAAGGATTACACCAGGTTCTACTTTAATCCATCGTTCTTCCGGATTGATTTGAATAATCCTGTTCAAATACCTTGAAACATCAACAACAATTCCCTCACCAACCACCTGGCCGGCTAGCGAGGTACCTGCGCCTCTGGGTATAAGCGGAATTTTATGTTCTGCGGCAAAGAGTACAATTTTTCGGATGTCGCTCTTGTTTTTCGGGCGTATTACAGCAAGCGGCATTTCGCGATAAGCCGAAGCATCAGTAGCATAAAGTATCCGTGTGGCGTTATCGGTAAACAGATCACCTTCAAGTTCACGGCTGAGTAGTTTTATTTTTTTTAAAGCTATCGTTCTGTCCATTCCATCGAAAAAATAAAGGCGTAAAAATACTATTTTACGGGTTGATGAAACTGTCTCAAAAATCTGCTTTATCCCTGAAATATTGAAATTCAGGATTATCACATCCTTCCTGAATTTTTTGAAT
This sequence comes from Sphingobacteriia bacterium, assembly GCA_009930115.1. Taxonomy (GTDB): domain Bacteria; phylum Bacteroidota; class Bacteroidia; order Bacteroidales; family 4484-276; genus RZYY01. The sequence goes on from RZYY01000068.1 coordinate 10,115, forward strand.
AAATTCCATAAGTCTGATTTTCTGGGATTTCAGCTATCCTGCAGACCAGATGTAAAAACATTGATAATCAAAAAACTGAAACCTTTTGAAATAACCACAAGTGAACAACAGACTATTAAATAACTACATTTGCAGTAAGGTATGAAAAAACTTGTACAATATTTATCCAAAACTGACCCCGGATGGCTGGGAGCAAAAAGGAGCCTGAAAACCTCTACGGCAATTCTAATTTCACTTATCTTTTTTTATAACCAGCCCCGGCTTGCGCTGCTTGCAGTGATATCAGCCCTGTTGTTCAGCCGTTCTCAAACAGGAACCACCATTGCAGAACGCAAATTTACCATGTTGCTCACAGGGACTATGATGGTAATCCTGTCGGTACCCGTTTCTCTGATATCCAACCATGCACTATTATCGGTCATTTTTGTGCTTCTTTTCAGTTTTTCTGTATTCTTTTTTATAGCACTAAAACTGGTTCCGGACTTTCCGGCAATCGTCATTCTTTCGTTGAGCGTTGTGGAAATGGCATTTTCGCACACTGTTGAATCAGGTTTGTTGTATGCAGGTCTATTTGCCATGATAACAGGACTTGTGTTTGTAATACATTTTGTTGTTTTTCCCACCCGGCCACACCGAAGACTTCAAATTCAAACAGGTCTAATGATGAAAAACCTGGAAGAATATTTTCTTTTCATCAAAGCAACGCATAGTGATCTTGATTCGGCTATTAAAACAGGGCAAAAAGCAAATGCAGCTTTTAAAAAATCGGCTGATGAATTTCGAAGACTCTGGCAACTGTTTCGCATCTCTGTTCCTTCAGAGAATTCTGTAGAAGAGCATTTGCTTAACCTTTCGATGGGCATCGAAAGAGTATTTGATTACCTGGTGATTATCTGGCAATTTCGCGCACGGTTGTGGGATTCGTCCCTTAATAAACAACTGATTTTCAATGATAAGAGACTATATTCCGCGTTTTCTGCTGTTTTTGAAACACTCCGCCACAAAGAAGACAGCCAAAAAAGGTTGTCACTAAACAGAGCTTTGCTGCTGGTAGACGCTCTTCAACAGGAACATCTTAAAATTTTTTCATCGGGGTCTGTTAAAGCCACAAGAGAAGAGTGGGCAGGAGTATTTAATACAACTCATACAATTAAAGTGTTGATCGAAGAACTGCTGATTTTAAGACCGGAAATAGAGTTGCAGGATGCCGGATTTTCTGCAAAAAATAAATTATCGGGGTTTTTGGATCGCATTAAAAGTATTGGTAAGGAGATTAAAACCGGCAGTGGTGCTTTTCGGTTTGGGTTACGATCAGCAATTATTGTTGGCTCTGCTCAGGTTTTTTACAGGTATGTTGAACCAGACTACGGTTACTGGCTGGTACTTTTTGCTGTTTTGCTTATCCGCCCGAATCTGGGTATTTCAATCAGAAATGGATGGGAACGTCTTTTAGCAACAATCATCGGAGGATTGCTCGCTTTAGGATTTCATTCGTTAACACAGGAATATGGTTTTGAATATTATATCATTTTACTATCTGGTGTGTTTTTGATGATTTGGTTTGCCAATCTCGACAAACCTTTTGCTATGGTAATCGCCCTGACTTTTGTTATTATACTCGTTTTTGACATGCTTTATTCCGGGCATGAAAAACTGGTATTGCTGCGGATAATCTATACTGCCGGTATTGTTTTGTTTGTAATTGTACTTTCGTCGTTACTTTGGCCCGAAAAAGCACGTAAAAAACTGGCCAATACACTGGCTGATGCATTGACAGTAGAAAAGGAGTATTTTTTTCAAATCATCCGTTCAATGGAGTATAATGCTCTTACAGTTGAAAAAAACCAATTGAAATCAGCGCTTGAGCTTCAGATCAAAAAACTGGATGAAGTAATGGAAGCATCCATCAGTGAAGTGCTTCAGGTAAAAACGCTGACCCATGGCCTCGCCATCAGAATCTACATCAAACGATTGCTCAATACACTCCGATCACTTGATATAAATGCCGCTCAGAATGACTGTAACGAGAATATGATCGACGTATCAAAAATCATCAGACAATTTTCAACAAAAGTGCTCCTTGCTTTTGATTCTATTATTAATGCCCTGCGCATGCTTACACACGCCGAAAACTTTCCGGAACTTGAAACTGATCTTAACGAGATTACAAAGTTATGTGAGCTGGCAAACGAACAACTGTCCGATGAAGTACCCGAAATAATTCAACTTTGGCGAAATTCGACTTTTATCTGGAACCTCACCCCTCTTGTGAAGGAACTGCAGGGAATCAAATCAGAAATAGAGCTGAAGATGCAGGGGCTTTAATCCCGGTTGGTTGATGATTAGATCATTTTTCCTTCAGGTTTTGCATCAAAAAATCAGTTAATTTGCTGTACAGATGAAATCTGGTATTCCTGCCGGTGTAAATCCCGTGATTTGAGTTTGGATAGAGCATAAGTTCAAAATCTTTATTGGCAGCAACGAGTGCAGAAACAAGGTCATAGCTGTTTTCGGGGTGTACATTGTCATCTGCCATTCCATGAACAAGAAGATACTTTCCTTTTAGTTTATCGACATGATTGATCGGAGAGTTTTCGTCGTAGCCATCCGGATTTTCCTGAGGAGTACGCATGAAACGTTCAGTGTAAATATTATCATAAAAGCGCCAATTGGTCACTGGTGCTACCGCTATGGCCACATCAAAAATATCAGCACCTTTGGTTATGCAAAGCGTAGACATGTATCCTCCATAACTCCAGCCAAAAACACCAATTTTATCGCCATCAACATAAGGAAGCGAGGCAAGATAACTGGCAGCTTCAATCTGATCGATGGTTTCGTATTTTCCCAACTGCATGTACGTCATTTTTTTGAATTCTTCTCCACGAAAGCCTGTTCCCCGATTGTCCACCGATACAACCATAATTCCTTCCTGAGCGAGATATTGTTCCCACATATCGCTGCTAAATGCGTTTTGCACTGTCTGTGATCCCGGGCCTCCGTAGATACTGAAAAGTACCGGATATTTTTTTGACGGATCAAAATGATGCGGCATGATCTTCCATGCATTCAGTTCCACCCCCCCGGAAGTAGGAATCGTGAAAAATTCTTTGGGTGAAAAACCATACTCTTTTCGCTTTTCGATCAGCTTGTTGTTGTCGGTAATGTGTCTGATTTCGCGGCCGTCTTTTCCTCTGTTCACCGAATAAACATGCGGTGTGTTGGCATCGCTGAAGGTTTTGATAAAGTAACTGAAATCTGCACTGAACCGTGCATCATTCCAACCCTTTTCAGGGGTGAGAATGCGTTTTCTCTTTCCATCAAAATCAATCACATAAACATTCCTTTCGAGTGGAGACATTTCGGTTGACTGGTAATAAACCTTTCTGTTTTTCTGGTCAATTCCCAAAACACTGGTAACCTCCCAGTTTCCTTCGGTGATCCTGCTTACCTGACCGCCCTTCATATCATAGAGATAAAGATGGTTATAACCGCTTTTTTCACTTTTCAGAATAAATTCTTCTCCATTTTCTAAAAAGACAATGTCGTCATAATTATTTTCGTCGAGATAATATTTGTTATGCTCGGTGTAAATCACCCGGGAAATTCCTGTACCCGCATCAGAAATCAGAATTTCCAGTTTGTTCTGAAGTCTGTTGACACGAAAAATGGCAAGTGATTCAGGATTTTGAGTCCATCTGATCCGCGGAATATACTGATCGGTTTCGTCGCTGGTGTCCATCAGGGTTGTTTTTCCGGTTTCAAGATTATACACATGAACGGTAACGACAGAGTTGTCTTCGCCGGCTTTGGGATATTTATAGCGATGATATTCCGGGTAGAGCTCCCCGTAGAAAGGAAGCCACCATTCTTTTACATTTGACTCGTCAAACCGCATGAAAGCGATTTTCTTCCCGTCCGGCGACCAACAAAAGCCTTTGGTTATGGCAAATTCTTCTTCATAAACCCAGTCGGTAGTTCCGTTAATAATATGGCGGTCAAGACCATCAAAGGTGATTTGTTTTTCCTCGTTGTTGGATAAATCTTTAATAAACAGGTTGTTTTCGCGTACAAATGCAACTTTTGCGGCATCGGGTGAAAAATCAGCCAGCCCTTGTTTTCCATTATCAGAAAGTGCTTTCAGCTGGCGTGTATTCCGGTCGAAGACATAATAACCGGATCGTGATGAGCGGCGGTAAATGGGTTCTGTTTCGGCAGCAAAAAGCAGTTTGCTTTCATCTGCACTGAATGTATAATCATAAAGCGGAATAGCAACAGTGTCACCAGGGGGTATCAGTTCCGCCGAGGTTACAATCACTTCCACGAGAGTGCCCGTTTCGTAACTATACATGTTTAGTGAGTCGGGTTTAAGCTGAGTGTAATGTTTTCCGTCATTCAGCGATTGTAATCCCTGCATCCTGTCCGGTGCAAATTCCCTTGATTTAAAAATCACATCAAGTGATAATTGTTTTTTGTCTTCCTGTGCCTGCAGATTGCTCATAAAAATCACGGCAACAAGCAGTGTCAACATTTTTCTCATGTTTGTTATAGTTTTATTGATGAATAAATTATCGTGTGTAATAAGTTACCTGTTTTAATTCATCCCATGCACCTCTGGTAAAGTCAGGGATAGCGACCGGCATGCCATGGTTTGCCACCGAAACTTTTGAAAGCTGAATAATAGCTGACCATTCGGCGGCATCATATACATCCTGATCAAGAGGCAAACCATTACGCAGGCAATAAATCAGACGGTAATCCATGATAAAATCCATTCCGCCGTGCCCGCCAACTTCTTTGGCTTTTTGACCAACCTCGGTTACAATCGGGTGTTCATATTGGGCAAGCAAGGCTTCCAAATCTTTTTCGGATAAAAAATGGTGGGCATCTGGTTCCAGCGCAATGCCTTTTTTTGGCCATTTCTGTGCAAAGCCTTTGGTCCCGCTTACCAGATGAATGCGGCTGTATGGACGCGGACTGGTAACATCGTGCTGGATCATCATGGTTTTACCATTGTGTGTTTTGATAATTGTGGTGTTCATATCACCTTTGTCATAGTTTTTTTTGGCAAAATCAGAATCCTCTCCGAATTTTTCGCGGGCATAGGCAGACATCCCAAACTGATTACTTGAAACTGAAACCAGATAATCCATTTTATCGCCACGATGAATGTTAAGAATGTGTGCCAACGGTCCAAGTCCATGCGTGGGATAAAGATTACCATTATTGTTTTCGTTGTGTTTCAGCCTCCACATATTCCAGTATCCGGTGCTGTCGTCGAAATTTAACCACCGCAGATCATGAATATAAGCCCCTTCCACATGGACAATTTCTCCGAATAATCCTTTACGGGCCATGTTGAGTGTTGCCATTTCAAAAAAGTCGTAGTTGCAGTTTTCGAGCATCATGCAATGGCGACGGGTTTTTTCGGCAGTATTGACCAACTGCCAGCATTCGTCTATGGTAAGCGCTGCAGGTACTTCAACAGCAACGTGTTTGCCCTGCTCCATGGCATACACTGCAATAGGTGTATGCAAATCCCAGTGTGTACAGACATACACCAGATCAACATCCTCTCGCTGGCATACAAGTTTCCACTCTTCCTCTCCGGAATAACCAGCAGCTTTTGGTTTTCCCATTTCTGTAAGAAGTTTTTGTGACTGTGTAACTCTGTCAGGTACCACATCGCAAAGCACTGTGATAGTCGCTCCCTCAATGTAACTCAACCGTCTCACTGCTTCCGATCCTCTCATGCCAAGTCCGATTACCGCTATTCTTACATTGCTCAGCGGTTCACAGCGCAGCTCCAGCACGTCAGTTTGTCCTGTCTCCCTGTCGGGAACAGAGAAAAATTCTTTTGGTAAAAATACTGTTTCCTGTTTTTCAGAAGGCTGGACACAAGCTGTAAGGAAAAAAACAATTCCGGCCAGTATTGAAAATATCACCGTGAACCCGCATGGATTTTTCATTTCTATTGAATTAGGTGAGTAAAATAATAAAAAGTTTTGTTGCTGCAAATATATTTAAAAACACTTGCCTGTGCTGAGTTCTAAACATATTTTGAGGCACTTTCCAGAAAAGTCTCCGTTTTGGACAATTATCATCCACAATCAACTACATCAGTATTGTTAAGCATCTTTCAGGCGATTCGTACAATTACTTTAGCTGGTT
>RZYY01000069.1 GCA_009930115.1 Sphingobacteriia bacterium
GGACACGGTGGCATAACAAGCGAAGAAGAAAACAATCAAAGAGTTTTAGCACTTGAACAGCAACTTAACGAATTTAGGAAACACATTTCTGATGCTTTTGAAGATACTCGAATGCTTTCACCGACAACGAGCAGTTTTGAAGATGGTATTTTCACTTTTTACGCAAAAGAACTAATCGGAGCAAGAACCCCATTTAATGAAGTAACAATAAAAAGCCTAATTCCTCTCGACAGAAAAAAGCTATATCTGTGTAATTCTGAGCAGACAAAACCATTGGAATTATTGCCATTTATAAAATTCGTTGAAGCGTCAGACGCAATCTACTTTTATACAAGTATTGAGAGTAAAGACGTTCGATGGGTATCATATCATTTTGACAAAGAAGCAGAACTAAAACAACCAGCCGACAATGAACTATTTAAAGCATTTGACTTCCTTAAACCATAGCGGACAGACAGAATGCCAGCAGGTAACAAATAAGACTTAAACGCAGCCGCAAATAAAGGACTGTCCGGTCAGTTTTGGTGAAACTGCGGCTGCCCCCGATAAATTACAGGGGCAGGGATTTAAGTTGGTGTTGAACGGAACTCTTTACGCTGAGCGGCCGAAATGACTGCTTTACGGGTTTACTGCCAACTTTGGAAAGATTAAGGTGTATTTGTTTTGGTCAGATTATGAAAGTTCGAGAACCCCTTCGAACAAACGGATAAGATCAACCTCAGCAACAGCAGCAGTGGCAAGTATGTCTTCCAAATTTATGGGCGCCAGGTTGTCAGGATTACATTCGTCGGTAATCACTGATACGGCTGCAACGGGCAATCCAAGATAGTTTGCAGCAATAACTTCAGGAATTGTTGACATTCCGACAACATCAGCACCAATAAACTGCAGGTACCGGTATTCGGCTCTTGTTTCAAGAGATGGTCCGGATAAAGCTGCATAGACTCCTTTATGGAGTTTTACATTTTTCATTTTTGCTGCCCGAAGAAACAGATTGATTATTTCAGGACTATAGGCATGGCTCATGTCAAGAAATCTTGGTCCTGCCGTATCATCATTTTGCCCAATTAAAGGATTACTCCAGAACTGATTGATGTGATCGGTTATCAGCATGAGTTCTCCTTTTTTAAAATCAGGATTGACGGTGCCACAGGCATTTGAAATAAGCAGGTATTTAACTCCCAGCGATTTGAACAGATGAATTGGAAATACAATTTGCTGCATATTGTATCCTTCGTAGTAATGAAATCTGCCCTGCATAAGCAGTACACTTTTATTTTTAAACCTGGCACAAATGAGCAATCCACGATGAAATTCCACTGTTGAAACAGGAAAATGAGGAATTTTGCCATAGGGTATTGATTGTTCTACTTGCAGTTGATCAACCAGTTTTCCTAAGCCTGTTCCAAGAATGACAGCAATATCCGGATTTTCAATCCCGTTTTGTCGGAGAAACAAGAGAGCTTCTTCTGTTTCAGTGCGCATTGTGTTTGATTTCATCGTATTCAGCAAATAGTTTTGCAAAGAAAATAATAACTCCGTTACTCAGAAACGACAAAATGAGATTAAGTGCCGAAAAAGGCTATTTTTGCAACACAATTAAAAAAAAATTCTGATGAATAACATCACATCGCTGAAGTCTATTGCAATGCAGGTGCGCCGTGATATTTTACGAATGGTTCATGCCGCACAGTCAGGTCATCCGGGCGGAGCTCTTGGATGTGCTGATTTTTTTGTTGCACTTTATTTCGATGTTTTACACCACAATCCCAACGAGTTTGACCAACAGGGGCGCGACCAGGATGTTTTCCTGCTTTCAAACGGTCATCTGTCTGCAGTATGGTACAGTGTTCTGGCCCGAAGCGGATATTTTGATGTTTCCGAATTGGGAACGTTCAGGAAGTTTGGAAGCAGGTTACAGGGGCATCCTGCAACCCATGAAGGACTGCCCGGTGTGAGGTTTGCTTCAGGATCGCTCGGACAGGGGCTTTCGTGTGCTATCGGAATGGCTCTTGGAAAAAAGCTGTATGATGACGACGCTTTGGTTTACGTCCTGATGGGCGATGGTGAAATTCAGGAAGGCCAGGTATGGGAAGCTGCCATGTTTGCCGGCGGGAAAAAAGTGGACAATCTGATAGCAGTTATAGATTTCAATCAGAAACAAATTGAAGGCTCAACATCGGATGTGATGCCTCCGGGGGACCTGAAAGCCAAATGGGAAGCTTTCGACTGGGAGGTTCTGGAGATGAATGGAAACGATATCGAAGAAGTCATTGATACCCTTCGCCTTGCTGCTACGCTGACCGGAAATGAAAAACCTGTGTTAATACTGATGTCAACGGAAATGGGATTTGGGGTGGACTTTATGATGGGAACCCATAAATGGCACGGAATTGCCCCAAACGATGAAGAGCTGGAAAATGCATTGTCACAACTAAACGAAACCCTCGGTGATTATTAATAATTCAGAAAAATGGAAAAACTAAATATTTCTTTATCAGCAAATTCAGGAAATAAAGATACCCGCTCAGGTTTTGGAGACGCACTTTTTAAGCTTGGACAAGAGCGGCCCGAAGTAGTTGCCCTGTCGGCTGACCTCACCGGATCGCTCAAAATGGATAAGTTTGCAAAGGCTTTCCCCGATCGTTTCTTTCAGACAGGTATTGCTGAAGCCAATATGATGGGCATCGCTGCAGGATTAGCAACCGGCGGTAAAATTCCTTTTACGGGAACCTTTGCCAATTTTTCGACCGGCAGGGTTTTTGACCAGATCAGACAATCTATTGCCTATTCAGAAAAGAATGTTAAAATATGTGCCTCTCATGCCGGAATAACACTCGGTGAGGATGGTGCATCTCATCAGATTATGGAAGATATTGCTTTGATGAAAAGCCTTCCGGGAATTGTAGTTATCAACCCTTGTGATTATAACCAGACGTATGCGGCTACTCTTGCAATTGCTGATTACGAAGGTGCTGTTTATCTGCGTTTTGGACGGCCAAAAGTACCAAATTTTACACCGGCAGATCATAAGTTTGTGATCGGGCAGGCACTGCTGATGCGCGAAGGCTCCGATGTTACGATTTTCGCTACAGGCCATATGGTCTGGAAAGCTCTTGAAGCAGCTGATGCATTGAATATAAACGGCATCAGTGCCGAAGTCATCAATATTACCACAATCAAACCGCTGGATCGTGACGCAATAATGGAATCCATTCTTAAAACCCGTTGTGCAGTAACGGCTGAAGAACACCAGATTTACGGCGGTATGGGGGAATCAATTGCAGGATTTCTTGCGCGTAATTTTCCAACTCCGGTTGAAATGGTAGGAATGAATGATGTTTTCGGGGAAAGTGGTACTCCCGATGAATTGATGGAGAAGTTCGGAATGGATACGCATAATATTATTGAAGCGGCAACCCTCGTCCTTGCAAGAAAGCAATACTAAAACCTGTGTTTTTTTTCAGCCGTTTTGACCGCATGTTAACTTTCAGGTGATTTTTCCTTTTTATCACAGGTTTTGATTTTTTGACAGAAAATACAAAACAGGGCAAATCGTCAAGATGACGGGTTTGCCTTTTTTTTCTGCAGAAAGTTGTTGATGCTGTCAATATTGTTTTTAACTACCTGCAAGTCAGCAGCAGCCCATTCGGGCAGAAACAGTTCATCGCTACCCAACCAGCGGCTATCAGCGTGTTCTGTCAAGTGAATGTTGCCAGCGACAATTCTGCATAAAAAAGGGAACAGGGTAATGGATTTTTCCGGATAATGGTGAGTTACGGCAGTGAGTGTATGAATAATTCTGATGTGCACGTTAAGTTCTTCATGTATTTCCCTTATAATGCAGTTTTCCAGCGATTCGCCCGGTTCAGCTTTTCCGCCCGGAAATTCCCAAAGTTCTTCCGGATGATCTCCGTGAGTGCGTTTTGTTGCCAGTATTTTGTTTTTTCGAATTATTATGGCACAGGTTACCCGAATCATTTTCTTTCCAAAATTTTTAAAGCCGCGTTTACGATGTTGCCGGCAGTCAGGCCATACTTTTCCATCAGTTCGGAGGGTTGTCCTGATTCGCCAAAGCAATCAGGCATTCCGATCATTTCCACCGGAACGGGATGGTTTTGAACCAAAACTTCTGCGACAGCGCTTCCGAATCCCCCGTGCAACTGATGTTCTTCGGCAGTGATAATAGCTCCGGTTTCAGAGGCAGCTTTGAGAATGATTTCTTTGTCGAGTGGTTTAATCGTATGTATGTTTATTACTCTGACCGACAGATTTTTCTTTTCAAGCAAACAGGCAGCCTGCAGGGCTTCCCATGTCATATGTCCGGTGGCCATAATTGTCAGATCTGTACCGGATTTTAATTCCTGTCCTTTGCCTAATTCGATTTTCTGATTTTCATCTGTAAAATCCGGCACTGCTTCACGTCCATATCTGATGTACGCAGGCCCCCGGAGTTCGAGTATGGCTGCGCGGGTAATCAGTTTTGCCTGAGTGGCATCACAGGGTGAAAATACGCTCATGTTGGGAAGTACCCTCATTATGGCAATATCTTCGAGTGCCTGATGTGTAGCTCCGTCCGGCCCGACGGAAATACCTGCATGTGCACCACCGATAATTACATGAACATTATTATAGCAAACCGATATCCTGACCTGATCGGTTGTGCGCAAAGCCGAAAAAACACCATAAGTAGAAAAAACCGGAATTTTTCCAGCTAATGCAAGACCGGCAGCAACAGCCATGCAATTTTGCTCGGCAATTCCGAGTGAGATAAACCTATCCGGATAGGCTTCCCGGAAAAGATCAAGACTGACTGAGGAGGTGATATCTGCACCGATGGCGAGAACATGTGGATTCAGTCTGGCAGCTTCGAGCACACCTTGTCCAAATCCGACTTTTGTGGCGATATCTGCTTTTTTGTTTATCATTTCCGTTTCTTGATCAGGTTAATTGACTGGTACAACCAATTATTACGATAAGTTGGTTGCATGTAAATAATTAAGTGTTTAACAATAAACTGATAAAATAGTCTACTTCCTTTTCACCGGGTGCTTTGCCGTGCCAGCGGTAATCGTCTTCGATGGCTTTTACGCCTTTACCCATCTTTGTATGTGCGATGATAATAACAGGTTTTTGTTTACTTTTTTCAGCCTCTGCAAAGCTGCCTAACAACGATTGAATGTCGTTGCCATCGCACTCAATGATATGCCAGCCAAATGCTTTCCATTTATCGGTGAGGGGTTCAATTTCCATTACATGACTGACTTTTCCGTCAATTTGAACTTTATTCCGGTCCACAATGGCAAGCAAATTTCCGAGCTTGTGGTGGGCTGCACTCATTGCAGCTTCCCAAACAGCGCCTTCCTGCAACTCACCGTCTCCGAGTACCGCATAAACTTTCAGGGATTTCCCGTCAAGTTTGGCTGCAAGAGCCATTCCGACGGCTACTGATAATCCCTGTCCCAACGATCCTGCTGAAAGTTCAATTCCCGGCAATCCATGATCGCGTCCGGGGTGTCCCTGAAGCCGTGAACCTAATTTCCGAAGGGTTAGCAATTCCTCTTTGGGAAAATAGCCGGAATGGGCTAACGATGCGTACAACAATGGTGCTACATGGCCAATGGAAAGAACCAGACGGTCTCTGTCAGGCCAGTCAGGATAATCAGGTTTGTGCCGAAGCTGATGAAAATAAAGTACGGTAAAAACATCGGCAAGTCCGAGACTACCTCCCAGATGCCCGCTTCCTGCTGAAGCAAGACTGCGGATGACATCCTTGCGGATTTCGGTGGCGGTTTTTTTCAGCCTGTCAACAAGTTCTGAAGATTCCATACAGGGATGTATTTTTATCCTGCGAAAATAGAAAAACTTCCTGAGGAATTATTCCTGCTAATTTATTTTCAATCCAAATACTTTTCTTTTTTAATTTGCAAAAAAATCTCAACTATGAAAAACCAAATTATTTACCTCTTTTTGTCAGTTTTCTTTTTTATTCATTATCAGGTTGAATCTGTAGCTCAATCTGTTGAACTGGAATACAAAACCAAAGGAAAAAACACTTTCTCGGTTTCTGTTGGATTGTCCGATCAGGATGGGAACACCAGCGTGGAACCGGAAGTGTTTCTCGCTACTGAAAATCTCTTTTTCACTATTTATCCAAACATCAACAGCGAACGCGAATATTTTAAAGAATCAGATTTGGATGGCACGCTGAATACAATCCGCATGATGCAGAACAAAAAAACCGTGGAACCTGTGCAGGCTTTTCGACCGGTTAAAAACAGCGATGACAGAATTCAACGTATTGTTATGATTTTCAGTAAAGAAGATGTGCATTTGTACGATCCTTTCATCTTTGTAAGTTCCATCGATACTTCTGAGGCAGTTAAAATCAGCGAGGATTTCTATCCGGATATCGCCAAATACAGGGAAATCTATGAAAAAGGGTATAATCTTAGCCATGAAGATAAATATCCTGAATCTTTTGAAGTGCTGTTGCCCGTAATAAAGGATGCAGAATCCAGACCAATCATCAGGCATTATTCGTTCTTCCAGCACCTGAGCGAAACTGTCATGGAAACTATCATCTATAATCAGGCTGACAGTTTAAATGATGTTTTTGCCTATTACAACGACCGCTTTCGAAAATCACTCAACTTTGATGATTTGCTGAAATGTGATTCGGTTATTGGTATTGCAAAACAAATGTATCAGTCATTTAGCCCATATTTTGAAATGGATTTTCCAAAGAGTAAATCCTACGAAGAGAGTTTCGGACAGATGATTTCAACGATGGAAAAAGCAAGAGAAAAAAGTTTTGATTTCTTCAAAACCAGCAGATTACAGTTTTTTGTTGACGGACAATACAATTCCAGTTATCAATTCAGGTTTTACATTGATTTGATTGCAAGAATGCTTCTTCATATCGAAAAATTTCATTCTATCAGCGGGTTGGATACGCTGAATATTGGATTGCTAAACAAGTTTCCGGATAAAAAAAATGAACTTGTTCAGATTGATTTGCTTGAAGATTTTTCGATGATGATCAGGCTGATAAATACCAATATAAAATACGATCACAGGGTGTTCAACGATTCGGTGATGAGCAATCTTTCCGGACAGCTTGCCCTGCAGCATCAGCCTTACTATGAAATTTTCAGGGCTTTCAACCTGGTTTCACAGGATAAGGATAATTTTTCGAATATGCTCAATGTTGCCATCAAAACCTGCACCGACAACGACCTTTTACAAGATATCGAAATGTGGCAGCTTTGCTATCAGCTTACAGTGGAACAAGTAAAACCCCAGATTTTACAAAACCTTAACAAGGGTTTGACGCTGATTCAGGAAAAAAAATGGGAAGAGGCCGGTAATTTGTTCGAAATCATAACAAAACAGGCTGATAATCTTGCATTATCCTGGTACTATGCTGGCAAAGTAAATGCCGAAATGGGAGCCGATCATCTGGCAAGTAATCGCTTTAATCTGGCCCTTGAGAAATATCCGCGTTATATTTCACCCCGCATCAATCTTTTTGAAACCAGGTTTGAACTGCAGGAATACGACCAGCTATTGCTGGATGTAAACCAATCGCTTGAGCTGATGGATATCTGGATGTTTTATTACTGGAAAGCGAAAGTTCATTTTGCCAAAAAACAATACAAAGAAACCATTCAAACAATTGTTGAAAAATGCCATCCGCTTAACCGCTACCACCTGGAATCATGGTTTCTGCTTGGTGATGCGTATTATGAAATGAAGGATAATGCCAAAGCCCGTGAAGCCTACGATGAAACACAACGAATTAATCCTCACGAATACGAAAAATACAACCGGATTCTGGAAGAAAAATTCTGATCAGTAAGAATTGGTCTTACTGAGCGGTAAAGTCATGCCGGACTTCCAGCCAACCGGGATAAGGGATGCTTTGCTGACCAACCATTACCGAAGGTTTTAATTTGACCATAACTCTGGTGCTTTTACCAGTACCATCAGCCAGCCCAGAAGCATAATTTATGAGTTGCTCTATCTGGTTATCCTGTAACAGTTCTGCAAGATTCAGATTGACACTGACAGGCAGGGTTCCGGTTTCGCCAGGTCCGGTAACAAAATTTTCGTTTACCACCCCGTCGAGCATTTGTTTATTGTCAACAAATAACATCCATTCCAGCCGGTTGAGTGAAGCAGCCTGATTATTCGGGTTTTTTACCTGAAGGTTCACCTTGAAACGCAGAGGAAGTTCATTGCTTAGTACAGCTTGCGTTAGCTGCAGCAAATCAGTCGTTTTAATGTCACTCACCTGCTTAATTCCCGATAAATTCACTTCAGCAAGATGAATATCTGTGATGGTGTGAATACGAAATTCGCATTTTGAAAGCATTTTCATCCCTTCAATCTGTTGGAGAATATCACAGGAGTTCATCAGTACAATGGTTGTCAGCAGAGCAGTCAGAATTATTTTTCTCATCATGTTTTGATTTTATTTCGGGCAAAAATAAACTGTTTGTAATCAACTGGTTTTATTTGTTAACCTGACAAAAAAACGAAAAAAATTCAGAAAAGTGTAACATACCCTGATTCAGTTTGTCATAAATGAAAATTAAAACAGAATTACACCGGTGATAGATGTAAGTAATGAATTAATAGAAGCTTGCCGACGCAACGATCAAATGGCACAGGTCAGGATTTATGAAATGTTTTCAAAAACCTTGTTCAATACCTGTTTCAGAATCGTTGACAATGATGCTGATGCGGAGGATTTGATGCAGGAATCGTTCATTGAAGCGTTTGATAAAATCCATACCTTTCGGGGTGAAGGTGGATTTGGGGGATGGCTGAAAAGGATTGCCATCAACAATTCCATTAATTTTTTGCGGAAGCACCGCAAATGGATCATCGTAGATCATTCAGAAATGGAAATGGCTGATCCTGAACCTGATAATGAAGAGATTTCCGAAAATGTTTTCTGCAGGATTGAGGAAATCCGAAGTGCAATCAATAAACTTCAACCTAATTACAAACTGGTTCTTTCACTTCACCTGCTCGAAGGATATGACCACGAAGAAATTGCAACAATACTTGGCACAACCTGCGGAAATATCAGAACAAGGTATTCCCGCGCCAAGCAGAAACTGTTGCAAACAATTTTAAAATCAAGAAATTAGAAACCCTTTTAAAAAATCATAACCAAAATGTCATTTTTAGAGAAAAAAATAAAAGAGAATGCGGTTTTTTTTGACGATCGGGAACTTCCCGAAGGTCACCAGAAACGGTTTATCGAAAAACTTAATCAGAAAAGGCAAACCCAGGTGAAATCTCCGCTGATGTACAGCATGTTCAAGGTTGCTGCTGCTCTTCTTATTTTGGTTGCCGCCGCGTGGATGTTTTTGGTTAAGGATCAGATAATACATTTTGCCAGTGAAAAAGGAAGCCAGGCCATTTTTAATGTGATAAACATTGAATTACCCGATGAATTAAATACAACATTCGCTTTTTATGATTCCAATTCTGCTGATGATTTAAGCAAAATTGATGAACTGGCTCCCAACGAGGAGGAAGCGGAAAAAATCAAAAAACTTGCAAGTGATAAACTCCAAACCATTGATGCCGAGCTCGCTGCTATTGAAAAAGAATACATGACCAATCCCGGCAGCAAGCAACTTCAGGCAGCTTTGGTTAATTCAAAACGTAAGAAATCAGAAATCATGGAAACAATTCTGAATCAATTAAATAAAGTACCACAAACAAATCAGGCAGCATTTTAAAAATTAATCGCTAAATATCATGAATAAAAAATTTAAATTTATGGCAGGTTTTCTTTTGATTTTTGTTCTTTTGGTTCAGCTTAACGAATCATTTGGGCAGAAAAAAATTGAAAAAATCCTTGCCGAAAAAGAATTTCAGATTGCTGAAGATGCAACATTAAAAATCATTCACAAATACGGAAATGTAATTCTCAACAATCATGACCGTAATTTGATACTCATCAAAGTAACTGCCTCACTCGAAACCACCAACATGGAGAAAGCTGAGAAGATATTCGATAAAATTGATTTGCAAATTACCGGTGATCAGTCGCTTGTTAAAATAATTTCGGAATTTAATGATAAAATTAACGACAAGGATAAAAATCTGAAAGTTGACATTGAAGTGTTCATGCCGCAGACTATATCAGTTGACTTAGATCAGATGTTTGGCTATGCTTACATTGAAAATGTAAACGGACATGTCAGGATTGAAAGCAAGTACGGTTCATTTCAGACAGGACAGCTTTCGTATCCTGATAACGATGTTCGATTGAGTTTTGGGAGTGGTTCAGTGGGTTACCTGGAAGGCGGAAAAGTGGAAGTTTCGTACGGTGATATTGAGATAAAAAAAACCGGGAACCTAAGGATGAAAGTGAATTACTCGAATGCTGAGGTGGACAAAGCCCGCAATCTGATTGTGCAGAACGAAGGAGGCTCGCTGAAAATTGAAGACCTGGATGCCATGGAACTGACAGCAAAATTCTCCGATGTGGAAATAACCCGAGTTACCGAATCACTCAAAATTAACAGTGAATACGGATCAATCAAGGTTCAGCATATCATGCCTGCTTTTACATCTGTCGAATTGATTAACAGCTTTGGTGGCAGTGAGCTGGGTTTTGCAACGGGGTCAGCTTTTACGATCGAAGCCGAAGTGAGTTTTTGTGATTTAAAATACCCTGAAGAACATACCAGGATGACTGAAAAAATTACTTCATCGTTTACAGGCAATTACAAGGGTACCATTGGTTCTGCCTCCAATCCTGAAAGTAAGCTGGTTATCCGCAGTAATTATGGGGATGTTCGTATTCGAATGAACGATAAATAACATAATAACAAACCATTAAAAATTATAAAGATGAAAACATCAAAACGAAATCTGCTGTTGGGGCTTCTGTTCTTCGCAGGATGCCTCAGTTTTTCCGGAGTGAATGCCCAGTTTATGGGAGTAAAAGGTAATGGAAACGTTGTTCAACAGGAACGCCGGGTAAGTGATTTTACGGGTATTCAGATTCTTGGATCAACCGATGTAATTATCCGGCAGGGTGATCGGAGTATTCTTGTGGTTCATGCTGATGAAAATCTGCTTGAAAATATTATCACAGAGGTGAAAAACGGTGTTTTAATTGTTGATACCGAAGGCAGTATCCGAAATTATTCCCGGATGGAAGTACTTGTAACTATGAGCCGTCTTGATGAAATTTCAATACAGGGATCAGGTGATGTGGAAACTGACGGAGTAATCTCAGGGACCGATCTGAGTATTATTGTAAACGGTTCTGGCGATGTTGATCTGAACCTCGATTACAAAAATCTTGAAACAGAGATCAACGGATCAGGTGATGTGGAAGTGTCAGGTATTCAGGGTGACCTGACAATGCAAATCAGGGGGTCAGGTGATTTTAAAGCAAAAGATTTACGGTTGAACAAATGCCGGCTCAGTATTTTTGGCTCAGGCGACGTAAGTTTGAGTGGTACTGCCGGAACCGTGTTTGTTGAGCAGGCAGCTTCAGGGGATATCAATCTGCACAATCTTAAAACGCAGGATGCGGAAATTGACAGCAGTGGCTCAGGTGATATTATTATCACTGTAACAGGAAATTTAAAAGCAGGGTTGAAAGGTTCCGGAGATTTAACCTATAGCGGAAATCCAATTAGTATGGACGTCAGCTCTTTAGGTTCCGGGTCTGTTTATAAAAGAAATTTTGGCCATGATGAAAATTAAAAAAGCAGTTTTGCTCATACCGGCTCTCATGTTTTTTCTGGCATTGAATGGATGTCAATATGTGCCCGGAGTTGAAGGAAATGGAATTATTCAGACAGAAATCAGGGAAATTACCCAATTCAGCGAGCTGGAAATATCAGGAGGCTTTTCAGTAACCCTTGAACAAGGAGATCAGGCAGAAGTTCAGATTGAAGCTGATGAAAATCTGCTCGGGTATATTGTTACTGAAGTGGTCGGAAATACCCTCATTATCAAAACCAGTGCGAATATACAGAGTACCAGGGAAATAGAAATACTTGTCACATTTGCTAATCTGGAGCGATTGGATCTGTCAGGTGCTATTGATGTTGAAGGTAAAGGCGATTTTCAGCTTGATAATTTTCTGATTACCGCCAGCGGAGCATCCACCGTAAGTGCAAACCTTTTTTTGAATAAGTTAAATGTGGATATGAGCGGCGCAAGTTATATGAACCTTACAGGGAAAACAGACCAGTTTAAGGCAAGACTTTCGGGAGCATCCGATTTAAGTGCTTTTGATTTTGAAACCAAACAGTCAGCTATTAAAGTTTCCGGAGCCGGTAATGTCAGGATTTTTGCCACAGAATACCTTCATGTGACTATTTCAGGTGCAGGTTCAGTGGTTTACCGGGGTGATCCCCGGGTTGAGCAGGAAATAAGCGGAGCAGGAAGCCTGTGCAAAAATTAAGCATTTAAAGAAATCTGCAATAGTTTATCAGTACCGGAAATTGTGCTTGTTTTCAGGATTATCTTCGCCAGTAATCCACTGCAATGTAATAAGGGTTTTTATATTCAGGAAGTCTTACCAGTTCCCAGTCGTTGAATGTAAAAGGATTGTTGTTCTGGATAAAATCGAAGCGAAGTATTACACGCTTTCCGGGTTCACCATAAACCCAAGTTTCGACATTGGTTCGGCGAAAGACCTCCTTTGGTGGTCCAAATATGATGTAAATCATGCCCCGGTCGGTTTTCCAGCCTTCCTTGTAGGAGGGAAAATAGCGGTTAGCTGCTTCAACTCTGCCAAAGTAATGCTTAAATAACTCTAAGGAACGGTTTTCATTTCCGGCATTCGACAACCAAAAATTATCCACTGCACTTTTTATGTCATTCTGCCTGATCAGTTTCATGAATTCTTCATTTGTTGTCAGGTAACGCATTGGCCCGGGAAGGAGTGATGCTTCAGTGATTTGAGGATAATCATCGTGAAAACGGAAAATCGTCAAGCCATTTTTTAATGTAGTGTCCGCACTAAACTGAAAAAATCCTTCTCTTCCATATTGAAGAAATGAGGTAGAACCGTTTTCCAACGAAACAGTAAATTCTTCAATGACTTTTAATTGATAAACTGGAGGATGTTCCATCGAAAAAGGCGGCCGGGCAGCCGGGAAACTGTCCGTGTAATATTTCACATGAAGCTGTTTTGCCAGTAAATTGGATGTGATGATTCTGAATCTGGTTTTCCAGCTGATCCAGTCCTGAAAGATTATTTCGTCGTTTTCGTCCACAACAAGATAATGCTGGGCATTTTCGGGATTTTCCTTTATCACCTGAACAGGATAAACCTGCTCTTTTCCTGAGTTCAGATCGGTGAATTTCAGGTCTAAAAGATAATTTTGACCTAACCCGGCTTTTATCGGGAAATTATAGCTGAGCTGAAGGTAATTCTGATAATATAGCGAATCGTACAGAAGAAACATGCCACTGTCGATAACAGTGTTGGATTCATAATCCGGAAGTAAATTGTAGGAAAACTTATACTCAGCCGTGTGATAATTGCTCCCTGGTTTGAGCAGATAAAGCAGGCAGGATGGTTGGTAACCCAGGTAAACCCGTGACACACTGTCTGATTCATGAAAAACTCTCAAACCTGATATTTCAGGATTGCTTTGTGGGTTGTACATTCCTGATAAATTGGTTACCAACATCTGATTTCTGATCCGGCAGCCATTCGGAATGATCAACAGAAAAAGGAGTAAAAAAATTACAGCATTGATTCTTTTCATCAGGGTTTCTGAATTTTTTAGTAAAAATAAAAAATTTTCCTGAACTGACTATCTTTCGAAAAAACTGTACATTTACAAATCGTTAATTTTTCAACTGCAAAACGAACTCCAATGATTTTACAACGCTCATTATTTCTGCCCCTGGTTGTTTTTTTTCTGCTTTCGGGCAACCTGGCAGCTCAGTATTACGAAATGAAACCTGCTGAAAATTTCGGCGGGAAGCTACAATTGCAGGAATTTATTGCTGAGGAAATGGTTTATCCTGATCAGGCTCTTTTAAAGAAGCAGGAAGGGAAAGTAATTGTTTCCTTTATTGTTGACAGGGATGGAAACGTTAAAAATCCGGTCATCACCCGGTCGGTAAGCGCTGAAATTGATATGGAAGCACTGCGTGTTTTCAGATATTTATTGTGGGAACCTGCCAGTCACCGCGGACTTCCGGTTGACAGTGAAACAGTTGTTGAATTTGATTTTAAAGTAAAAAAATACAAGCGGGTAATTAAAAAGAGAGGATACGACAAGATTGATTACCCCTTTCTGCCGGTTGATTCGACGCTGAAAATTTATACACTCAAACAATTAAATTCCTCTCCACAGCCGGTTTACAGAAAAAAAGGGATGCATTTCGGAAATTTTGTAAGCGAAAATATGGTTTATCCTCCTGCTGCATTAAAACAGGATATTTCGGGTACGGTCGAATTGTTTTTTATTATAGAGCCGTCAGGACGGGCATCGAATATTAAAGTAATGAAAAGTGTAGGTGGCGGATGCAATGAAGAAGCAATCCGCCTGCTCAAACTTCTCAGGTGGAAGCCGGGAATTAAGGATAATATGGCAGTGAGGACTGAGATGACTCTCAGTTTGACTTTTAATCTTGCTGACTATGAAAATTTGAGGTATGTGCCTGCCAGCAATACCAACCAGTTTTAGCTTAATATGAAAAAAATAGGGTTGTTATCCGACACTCACGGTACAATTCCGGAACAACTGTTTGATTTTTTTTCAGCCTGTGATGAAATATGGCATGCCGGTGATATCGGAAATATGCAGGTAGCAGACCAGATCATTTCATTCAAACCCTTACGGGCTGTTTTCGGAAATATTGACGGATCAGAAGTAAGACTGACATATCCTGAAATCAACATTTTTACTATTGAAAAGATTAAGGTGGTTTTACTACATATTGGCGGATACCCGGGGCATTATACTGCCTTAGCCAGAAAAGCAATTCTTACCGAACAGCCTGACTTATTCATCTCCGGACATTCTCACATTCTCAAGGTTATTTATGACAAGCATTTCAGGTTGTTGCACATCAACCCCGGAGCTGCCGGTAAGTCAGGATTTCATACAAAAATTACCATGGTTCGTTTTGACATTAACCAGGATAAGATTTCCAATCTGGAAATATTTGAAAAAAGCCGTTAGTTTATTTGAAATCAAAAAGACACCATTTTCAAAAGGAATAATCCGGTAAGTATTTCCAGTGCGAAATTATAAATTCCGGGAGAATTGCTTTCACGCGGACCGGCAACATTCAGATGATTTATTTTATTTGCCGTCAGCCAGCGTTTAAACTTTTCGTCAGTTATCTTTTTATGATCCTCCGATGTATAAATGAATGTTGGTTTACGGTAGATTTTTGCCCATTCACATGTAATTCGGGTTCCCCGGTCCATTTCATTTAACAGAACGATCAGTGTGCCGTCGCAATCGCTTACGTTGAGCTCTGTGCGGAGGTCAGGATCAAAGGAAAAAACCGGGCGCAACGGGTATCTGATATTGATAATTCCATCTTCAGCCTTCCGGTCCTGAGCACACCAGCCTGTGCAACTCATTCCATTGCAAATGGCAAAATCCAGTGCGGCTCTGTCAACACCGGTTTGCCCTCCCGAATGGATTACAATTTTATTTTTTTGAAATTTCACTGATAAAGTCTCTTTGAGATTTAAGTAAATTGACAGAATAAAGCAGCAAATTTTTTGTTTCAGCCAGCAAATCAAAATACAGCAGGCTTGTGCGGGTGTGCAGCTCTTTTTCTTTAAGGCGTATAACCTGGTTTTTGCGGTATTCGGCGATCATCTGGAGTAGTTCCTGTTGTTTGAGGATGATCTGATCGAGGTCGCTGTACTTCTTTGTTTTTATTTTACTGATGATTTCCTGGTATAAAACATTTAATTTTTGCAGAATGGTGTTTATTTCTTCCGTCTGAAACTCATCCAGGCCGGTGTGATTGTTGTCGATGTGCTCATGGGCAGGATTTACCATATAGTTGAGGCAATGCGCTATTTCGCGGAGGTAATCCACGCTTTGCACGTAATAGTGCCCGGTATCAATCTGGTCAATTTGCAGACTTACAACCGTATTGCTGACATTGTCCTTAATTCTTTTGGTTTTTTTGTTGAACTTCCTGATATCTTTTTTCAGATCTTTAAGTACCA
>RZYY01000070.1 GCA_009930115.1 Sphingobacteriia bacterium
CCATTTCTTGAGCGTGGTTTCAGGGATGCCCAGCGTCTGCTCGATCTGGCTGATTGACTTGTTCTCAGGCGGCAACATCATCCGTATTGCCGTTTCTTTTACTTTCCTCGGGTAGGCCATTGTCGTTCTCCGTTCTCTCATTGTTCTCAGGATAAATCCTGCAACGGTCTACGACAACTATTTTGACACATAGGGATAAAGAGGAGGGGTATTTATAACAATAGAGGCAGGTCATATTATAAATGCATATATTCAATGTGGCGATGAAAAAAACATAAGGTTGGATTTTAAAAAAGCTTATGAAAACCAAGTCGGAATTATCTAATCAGCGAAGCAAAAACATGTCAAAAATTAAATCGAAAAATACAATGCCAGAAATTTATATTCGTTCAAGTCTTTTTAAGACTGGTCTAAGATACAGGGTGAATGTTGCAAACGTTGAAGGAAAACCAGATATTTTCTTTCCAAAGCAAAAAGCTGCAATTTTTATTCATGGTTGTTTCTGGCACAGACACGATAATTGCGTATACGCTTATACACCTAAAAGCAATATTGAGTTTTGGGAAAAAAAAATTTCTGATAATCGTTTAAGGGATACACTGGTTATTGAGGCCTTGAAAAAGAGGGGTATTTCTACCTTGATAATTTGGGAATGCACAATAAAACATATGAAAAAGGATCCGACTTTTCATGATGATATTGTATCCACTATTTTAAAATGGTTGGCAATAGATGATCGAATGAATCTTGAACTTTAAGAATTGTTATTTCCATTCGATTCGTAATATGCTGCAACAATTGCCTTAGCCACACATTCCGAAAAAATTGGCGGCACTGCGTTGCCAATTTGTTTATATTGAGCTGACCGTGGGCCTTCAAATTTGTAATTGTCAGGAAAGCTTTGAATCCTGGCAGCTTCTCTAACCGTTATTGATCTTAACTGCTTAATGTCATAATGAATGTTATAATGACCGTCCTTTCCAATATGAGCTACAATGGTGTGCGGCAGTTCGTTTTTCCTGTGTACTTTGTATCTATCAGTAAAGGAGTGATGATTTTTATGTGTTTTTCGCTCGTCTGGCAAATTGAAATATTGCAAACGCTTGCCTTTCATTGCTTCATTTAATACCAACTTATAAATTTCCAAATCGTTTGAGTTGTGGAAACGGGCAAAATGATTCATCACACCCATTGAATCTGTACGCATTCTCTTTTGATATTCACTAAGCTGAATCTGGTTGTCAGTTTTATAGTTTTCAAGCCAGTTGTTGCTGCCCTCCTCTGGACTCAATATTGGTAAATCACTTATTGCTTCACCAGTTGTAATCCTGTTACCTTTTGACTGATATTTTGCCAATTCAAGATAAAATTTCTTGTAGTCAAAACTGATGCTTCGATTCACACCAAGCATCAGCATTCGCTTGCGATTTTGTGGAACTCCAAAATCTGCAGCGTTCAATATGTTCTTTCGATTGTCTGATTCAATGCCTGTAAAGAAATCGTATCCAACTTCGCTGTCACCAAATTCCTCCCTTATTGCCTTAAAGATTTCACCATTTCTGGCTGTTAAAATTCCGGGTACATTTTCCATAAAAAAGAAATCAGGTTGGAATTCTTTCACCATTTGAATGTAATATCTAAACAGAAAATTTCGATCATCAAGAGCAGCTTTTTCCTTCATTCTCCCACGACCTGCGAGCGAATAAGCCTGACATGGGGGACCACCAATAATCATGGAAACTTTTGATTCACATGAATTCTGGAGATTGATTTTAATCCTATCTATGATGCCTTCAATTGGTATTGCAGTATCTCCAAAAGTATAATTAAAAACACTTTGTTCGACTTCCTGTTTAATACTAGGATCTAAAGAATAAATCAACGATTCCCGTAGATTTTCATAATCATCAACAGTAGCTTGCCTGCAATATTCCCAATATCTATTTACATCGGGTGTGCTTTTTAACCTGTGATATATAAGCCTTGTTTTAAGTGTTTCGCAAGCCCATGCATCTTTTTCGATATGTGCAATAGCTCTTACGCCAATGTTTAGAAACCCTTCAGTCAATCCGCCTGCACCGGAGAAAAGGTCGATGATTATCATTTAGTCTCCCGTATTATCGAATATTTTATTAAAAAATCCCGTTTGTGCACCAATCAACAATGCTCTATCCAACAGTCTATTGCCTGTTTCACAACATGTTTCCGGCAGCAAAGAACAATTGTGACAGGCAGCCAAATTGCATGAGTCCGGGCCTTGGCCTTTTGACTCAATACAGATTGGATCTGACGAGCACCAGAGGGCATTTTCAACAGCAGCATAAATCGTGTTTTCCAAGCGACCTGGTTCTCCCTGTTTTACCAGTCCACCAAGAGTTCCCTCCGAATCACCAGAAGCAGTGTATATGAGGATACCGTTCATTTCAATAGCTTCGTTCCCTCGAGTACAATAAATCCGCTCACGGATAGATGAACTGCCATATCCACATTCATAAGCAAGTTGGTTGATGAGAATATGTGCAAAGGTATGTAAAAGAACAAATGCTGGATTTAAGCCCGAATCTCCATGATAAACTTTTACATATTTGCTGGTAAAATGTTTCTCAAGTGTTTTTACTCTATTTACTACTTCAGGGTTGTTTTTCCACGTTGCTAAAGCATTTTTATCAAATTCAATAAAAATGCCTTCACCAAATGTATCATTGGCTGGCAGCCAATCTCCTGTTCCCCTTCGAAGAACTTTCATTTTGTCACCATAACTAATATCAATTGAAGGTTCCAGTCTTGAAAAGCCAACGAGTGCCCTTGTTTCCTTTAGTACCGGTACTAAGGACACGCTGCCGAAAAATGAACTCAGACTTCCATCGTAGTTTGATATTTTTAAATTGTTAGAAATAAACTCCTCGTCATCATCTTTATAACCATTGCATAGGACATTGAATTCAGTTAGTCGATAGTCATTTTCAGAAATTTCAGAATTCAGATGATCAACAAGATCCTTCCCAGCGACTCTCTTCAAAAAAGCATTAAATAGAGTGTCGGGATCAACCCTTCTGATTTCAGAAATTCTGTCAGTGCTTATTTTCGGAATATCAAGTTTACCATTAACATAGGAAAAATAGTTGATAGCCATATATTCGTCAACAATTCTGTTAATTTTCTCATCATTGACAGTAGTTGAAAATGCTGGAATATAGATGGAGCTGACAATATCTGCAAACCAGACGTTCGTTCCGCCTCTCTGCACAACCCTTATTCCTTGATTTCCACAAGGATGCTCCTGATCTCCACTAATTCCAAGCCACGGTTGAGCTCCGCTGCATTTGTAAATATTGTTAAGAGCACCTGGCGCAGTTGCAGTGGCCATATTTCGTCTTGCACCACAAGTACACTCGTATTTAACTCCACTCAATGAAGTGGAAAGTCCACCTGTGCTTCGCCGGATTCGGCAGGTTTCAGGAGAATATTTATGACTGTGAAATTCATGTACCCATTCGGCTATGGGGAAGTCATCAATATGACCCTCCGGGCAAACAATAATAAAGCGCTCGGGGATAAGTCGCCTTGTGATATTTTTATCAGAGCAGTTTCTGCCATTTGGCCATTTGGGTTTTCTGCAGTACAGATTCCCAGAGGTAAAATAATTTACCTGTTCCATTGCACCACAATATGGGCAGTAATGCCAGAGTGGAAATCTAACAGCAGGTATTTTGACCAGTGCATTTTCACGATCACTTTTTGGGTCTCGGTAATCAGGGGGTCTGCGTAACTCCTTGACTTTCAGTCTTTTAATTAAGCGTTCTTCCTTTATTATAAAATCATCTGGATTTTTGTATTCCCACATATCCAATCCAGCAATCATCAGTGACTCATCATTTGGAAAAGGTACGATTGCTCCGACTCCCCAAGGGCCTAACAGTTGTCCTCTTCTTATAGGCCGTTTGGGATAAAATGACCCGCTACCCATTTGTCTTTTAGCCGGCATGTTCACCCTCCTCTTCCGTATAACTTGTAATTATTTTTATTTCACAGTTTACATCTGTACTGCGCATAGACATAGGGGTTTCAAAGCCTGCCCCCTCCCAGTCAAATTGTCTTCCGGATCCCGCCTGAATCATTAATGGAAGTGTGGTTCCTATAGGAAATTCACTATATACAGCAGGAGCCCATTCTTTCCAGTGTTTTAGTATTTCTTCAAGCTTTCGTTTTGAATCCTCAACTTCATCTGATTCAATTCGATCAATTCTGCCGATAATCGTTTTCTTGTATTCCTCTATTTTGTTGTCAGCAGGAAATATCCTTGGATTATCATATGTGTTTTTATTGCCATTTAGTCGCACCAACCCGATTAACAAAGCATGAATCGCCCGCTTGCGCAGGGGAGCCGAGAAAGGGGTAACACTGGATGGTTCTACATGACTATAAATTCTTGAATGGTAGGACCTAAAGTGCTCGTAATGTGAACGATCTCTTGGTTTTGTTGTACTATATGAGACAAAGACTACACCGGGAGCATTTTGAGCTCGACCAACACGGCTAGTTGCCTGAATATATTCAGCAGTAGTTTTGGGCTGGCCGGTTACAGTCATTAACCCCAGACGCGAAACATCGACTCCGACGGATATCATATTAGTAGCCAGACAAATATCAATTGGACGCTCATCATTATCCTGAGAGGGGTATCTGATTCCCAAACGTTGAAGGGCGGCAGGAATTTGGGTACTGGGGATTCGACTAGTAAGCTCTTCATACCGATAAATATAGCGTCGCTTCTCCTTATAGCCTTCTTCTTTTTCTGCTCTGCGACGCAAATACATAGTCTGTAGATATTCTTCAATATCTGCACTGATCCAAGTTGCGGTTTGCCCAAGTTCTCGAAGACTGTTGAAATAGCCAAGCACTGTCCAGTATGGATCCCTCTCCTTTTCCTCATTGACTTCCAGCGCTTTTGCTGCATACAGCAATGCCGCATGAAGACGAATATTACCAGTTGAATACGATGACGCTGCAGATGCTAAAATGCCAACGTAAGTTCGGCCTGGACGCTCGTTGTCCTGATATGAGAAAAATGAATCACCCGCATTTAAACCAGAGGGTGGAAACTGCACAATTTGATCGGCTGATCTGTCGTAAAGTGCATGGCACTGTTCTTTTGCCCTGCTGATGGTCGCTGTTGAGGCAATAATTTTGGGGCCTGTAATAACCTGTTCTGATCGATCCTGGCAAAGATCATTAACAAGTGTTTCATAGTGGCCAACCATTGATCCAAGGGGGCCTGAAATCAGGTGCAGCTCGTCCTGAATAATCAGGTCAGGTGGATTTGACTGCACACCGTCTTTTATCCCAAAAATACTTTGGGCAACTGGTAGATATGGAAGCATCGCAAATTTATCAACGGTACCAATAATGAGTGTAGAAGGCGATTCATAAATATCCTCATCGATCACTGTCATAGGTAGTGGATTCTGGTCACTTGAAAAAGCGCACTTTTTATTTGAGCATTGAAAACGGATTTTTTTATCGTCTGAAATGATACCTTGGATCCTTGTTGATCTTCGAATGCTGACAGGGCCAATGGAAGATCCACACCATGGGCATTTCAAGATAACAAATGGATACTCGTCTTTTAGACCTTCTTTATTGATCTTTCGAAATTTTTCCAAAGCATCCTTTTGTTTATTAGGTGTTGTTTCTCCTCCAACCCACATTCCGATGGTGATCCTTGAATTACCAAGTTCTTCAGGGTTATCTCTTCTTATTGATTCGCATGCACAAATCATGGCAGAGGCTCTATCATATTGCTGCGCTGACAATAATCTGAGTGTATATCTCATGATAATGGCAGTGCCTTCTGAGGCTTGATTCATAAGCTTTCTGATAAATATCGTATATGCAGACAGTCCTAAATAAGCTTCTGTTTTACCACCACCTGTAGGAAACCAAATAAGGTCGACAATTTTCCTATCGTCCGAAGTTTTGTCAGCCATGGACCTCAAATTTATTAGGATGAACGCAAGCTGAAAGGGGCGCCATATACCATACGTTATTTGATCCCCGTTATACCATGTAGACGGATCATCAATGTCTGGCATTTGCTGATCTTGACTTACTAATGATGGAAATCCGCTGCCATTATCAGTCCATTCATTTAATGGTAAACTATAATGCAGTTGCTGCAATAACATCGCCCTATTCATATACTGAAATGCTTTTCTAATCTTTGAATCGTATTTTAAAAGATTAACACCCTCGGTCATTCTCTCGTGAATTTTCAGGCAACTTCTGATATGTCTGTCAGCCGTTTCAACATATTCCTCTTCAAGTTCATATGAATCCGTTTCCTGTTTGGAGATCCAGATGCGGTAGCTTTCGCAGAGATTATCAAGTTCTGTCAAGGCCGCACTAAAATCCCCACTATCACTCAAGTTGTACATTTCCAACTTGGACCCCTCTATCTTGCTTGGAAGGATTGGCTTGATTTCATATTTTGGTATGATTGCTGTTTCAACGGAAGTTACGCATTTTTCTTCTTCTGTCCATTCGGCAGAGCAACCGTGGCCAATAGAATAATTTTTTACATTTCTGTAAAGTAGTTGATTGGACAGATAATCTTCATCCATCGTCGATGTTCTTTTTCCTTCCGGGAGAGGAGAAAATCCAATATTACTGATTAGTTTTAAACAAACCTGAAAATAGCAATCTTTTGTTTTATATGTCAGAGAATCACTTTTTCCACCTATTGTTCGTCTGTTTATTAGAGAGATTGTGAATATGCTAGTGGCACCCACGTCGTTTTCACCTCGATAGGTGATTACCAGTTCTAACAGGCAAACTCCATTTTCATCCTCAATTGAGAAATTCCTGATTCTATCCAAGTGGTTGGGAAGACTGATGTTTTTACCACCATTGTCCCAAAAATGTGGGATTCGATAATACTTGTCATCTTCCTTTTTGTAAGTAGCGTAGTATACATGGGCAACAGGTTCGTCGTCATTACTTAATGATATTGTCATGCTGATAGCAGATTGCCTATATGCATTGGATAAATTCATTATCTCTTCGTTTTCAGCAACCCACTCTTTGTAACCTGGAAACTTATCGGCTTGATTATCTTCCTGTAATTTTGACTCCTCAGGATCCACTGAAAATTCAGGTTCCTGATCTGAATCGGCTAATTCATCAATGATCGATTTTTGGGGGAACAGAATGCCTGCTGAGTATCGCTTTAAAGGTGAATCAAAAAACAATATTTCCTCACCGTTTTCCTGGATGAAGCCTTCTTTTTGAACGGGGTCTGGGCCAATAAAATCTTTTTTGATCAAATCAATCAGTTGTTCCTTAAGGTTGATTCCGGTCATTTGATCCACCTCAACTTTAGCTGATTTCTTTCCTGATCAGCTATCCTACTTTCAAAAATATACAACGCTGTCCTAGCTCTGCTTAGTCCCACATATAGTAATTTTTCATCGCTAAAAGTTTCAACATCGGTAATGATGATGACATTATTTTCCAGACCCTTAAATGAATGAATAGTACTGAACTGGATATCATTTAAATTGGATATCCTAAAATTTCTGATCTGTGATTCCGAAAATTTTCCAACGATTGACCTCTCTCTTTTGCATGGGGATAATATTGTAATATTCTGTTTATTCACTCCATCGTCCTGTAATTTTTTCAGCAAATTTCTTAACTTGTCAATCTGCTCTTCTTCAGAATCGTAAGTCTCATATTGAACAGGTGGACCATCAATATTTGATGGTAAATATGCCTTGTTATCAAAACCTGATATCATTTTTATTTCATTTCCAATATTTCGAGTGTTACGGCAATTGATTTTTAGTTTAAAGTTTGTAAATGACGCATGTTCTTCTAAACCTTCAAGCATTTCTCTAAAACTCTCTTGATTATATATTGATTGCATGCTGAAATCGCCAACAAAGACCCACTTTCCTCTGTCGATTCCTTTTTTAAGAATCGAATCCATAACATCCAGATACTCAGAAAAGAAAAGATCTTGCGCTTCATCAATAATGATTTTGTCAAAATAGTGGAAATTCTCATCTATGCTATCCAAAGCATATAATGGTAATGTGATTTTATAAAATTCTTCAGAATCAGAACTGTGATTGTAAGTAAATTCGGGATTTTTTGATTTCACCAATTGAAATAAGAAAGAATGGAAAGTACCGCAAAAAGCCGGTCTTATCATTTCTGATTCACTTTTAAATTGGTTATCTATCCAGTCAGCTAAATGGTTGTTAAAACAGAAAAAAGCAGTTCTTTCATTGTTGGCAACTGAACGGCGAACAGCTTCCATCGCAATAAGGGTTTTTCCAGTTCCTGCCCCTCCATTGATTAGACTCCTCGAATTATCTTCTAATTGATCAAGGCACCTCATTTGTTCATCAGTAAGAGATGAAGCCTGGTCATCAGTCTGTTTAATCCAAGACGACATGGTTATTACCTTGTCAAAATCAGCCCTCAATAAATTTACCAATTCACGGCAAGTTCTATAATCTGGAATTCTATCATCAATTCCGGTTCCATATATTGATTCCATTTTTTGTCGGGTTTTTTTCCCTAATTGTCTAATAAAAACACCAACATCACTACCATTTCGCTCGTCAAATATCTGCCATTGTTCCACATCAAGACTTGGAATATCGAAAAATATATCAGGAAACATTCCAGCAAAATTAAAGATTATTCTGCTCAATTTTGAACCGGCATGAGTTTTATTTTCAATTGCCCTCATAATACTGAAGATTGCCTCGTTTGCTTGTTCAAAAGGACCTCTTGATTTGCTGGTAGACTGATTGTACTTATTTGTAAAAATCCATATTCCGTTTTCTCGTTTTACCCGACCACCCTTTACTTCCAGTGCAAACACTCCGTATCCAGGTGCAATTACTAGAAAATCAACTTCGCCATACATCACAGATCTATGATTTGCGATCCCCATTGAATGAAGAACAATCCATCCTTCCGTTGTCGGATCATCTTTAAACCATTTAAAGATTCTTCTTTCAGCAGTGCTTTTTACAGCAGGTGAAATAACTGATGGAATCATTCTCGCCATGTTCTAGTTCTCCCTGAGAAGTCGATTTGTTTCTGAATTGCGAACTACAATTTTTGATCCGATATCTATGATTTTCAATATTTTCACCTGACCAACACTCTCAATATTCATGTCAATTTCATCATTGATATTATATGGGTCGTATTGTTTGCTAGCCGTCATGGAATTTGCAAGGCATCGAATTAATTGATCTGACAAATATCTGCCGGCTTTTGAATGTGCACGCCTAACTTCAATACCTGCATCATAAACGTTTTCCAACAATTGCATTAACGTGTCATCACCTGTTATTTTCGCAATATAACCCAGATCATCCTTGCTGGAAGGCATTATCCGATCTGTACCATATACCCAACTCCTGACAGTTGACTTTTCCTTTTTACAGCCTGACAACTTCAATTTTTCAAATACACTGTCAAAACCTATCAACGCAGTCTCGAAAACTAATGCATCTTTCCAGATTGAAGATAATTTTCTTAGCCCTGACTTATTGGATTGAAAAAGGATTTTATCGGCAAGTTCTTTTATTATATCCTGTTCGCTGTCGCGAACAGCTATAAAGTCACCTACCTCAAGTTTGGCTGAAGTCATCTGCTCTATGCTTGTACTACTGCCAAATACGATTTCTGTTACCACGATAACTGAGTGAGTTTCTGTCATGAATGTAAAATAATCGCCTGCAAACGAAACTGGGATGGCCAAGGTCAACGCATCTGAACTTTCGTTTGCATTTTGTTTTGCAGAATATTTCGAATATTTTCTATCATTCAAATATATATCTAATTGATCGAAATCATCTGATAAAATAAGTGAGTCTGTAACTGGGATTGTTTCTTCAGGGGGATTTCGACTCCCCAAATTGAATCTTGTATTAATTGTATTTAGCTGATATTTGGATTTCATCTTTTTCCAATAATTAATACTTGCATTCATCCATTTATTCTCAATTGGCAACAGGTAGACTATGTATTTCTGACAGAGATTGCTATGTAGAATTTCTTTCATTTTTTCTCTTCCTACCCAGCCACCGATCAGTGTGACATCATAAAGCGAATTAGTATTGTTCAAGAATTCGGTTATAGATAAAAACTCTACATTGGTCGAACGCAAATATATGTTTTCCTGCCTGTCCCAGAACATTCTTGTTTTTTCAACATCTACTCTTTTTGGTAAAATGACACAACACCGGTCAAACTCTCCCTTGTTTAAAA
This sequence comes from Sphingobacteriia bacterium, assembly GCA_009930115.1. Classification (GTDB taxonomy): domain Bacteria; phylum Bacteroidota; class Bacteroidia; order Bacteroidales; family 4484-276; genus RZYY01. Next base: position 10,294 of record RZYY01000070.1, read on the forward strand.
ACTCCTTAAGATAATTATATTTCAGGAAATAGCTATCACTTTTTCGCAATTGAGATTTGATATGCTTTGCAATCCCATCAAGTTGATTCAATAATTCCTTGTCCATAAATCTTCTTTGAGATGACATGGAATCATTTGCGATATCAATTCTTCCACTTCTCAATTTAATATCTGTATCTGAAAAAAGATACATCTGGTTAAGCAAATCTAATGCAGAGAATAATAAAGCTTCGTGATAGCTAATAAGTGTTTCATACCCTGATTCAAGAATCTCAGATTTCAATAAGTTCAATTGCTCAACACAGTTACTTAACTTTTCATCATTTATTAATTGCCATACTGTATTAAAGCTTTTTAAATTTGATAATTTATTATCAATAAGAGTAAAAGATCGTTCTAAAATTTTGTCAGAAACATTTCCAGCATCCCACTCCCATAATGCAGGTTCTCGATTCAAAATGGGCTCCGAGTTATCACTGAGTAGCATTTGTGAGTTTACAAATACTACAGATTCAATTCCCATTTCTCTTATTTCATCAAATTTATCTATCTGATCAGACATTTGCTTGAATCTTGAAGGATCAACAAAGATCATTTTCAAACCTGGATTGATTTTTGCGGTCTCAACAGCCTCGTAAAAGTCTGATGCAAACACTATCGAGGGTAAGCCAGTAAAATTTCCTGTCTCTCTAATATTAATTTCACCATCTTGATTGGAATAACCAGCCAGTATAATATCCTTGAACTCGTGTGATTCAAAATATAGTTGATCAATCAATCGACTGTAGAGATTTTTTTGTGTAATAACAAGATAATAATTTCTATTATGTGTTCTTAATTCAGAAATTCGTCGGACTATCTCCTGTAGTTGGTCATTGGGGTTAAATATATACTCGAAATTTTGCTTCTCTCGATAATAGACCTTGCTGCTAGATAAGCATTTTCGGGTATCAGTAAGTTGGAAGAATGGTGCCGCTGAAATTGGTATATGCTCAAAAACTCCTCCTGCCAATTGGATGCAGATTCTTTCAACGCCGTCAATATTTTCTAATGATTCGAAAGCAACAACAGCGTTCCCCAGTTTAAGACGTTGGCCTTTTTCGAATTTTGTTGGGTCGTATAGTCTAACCAGATCTGAAGACAACAAATCAGAAATCAATTTCCACAAGATAATAAATGCCGGTAAATATTCAGTGTCAGGAAGCGACATTAAAATATATTTTTCGCCTTCTTTCAAAATTCTGTTAATTATTTTGATGCTAACTTGAACAACTGGCGGAATTCCGAAAGCTACACTTTCAGAGTTCACTTGAAGTCGAATCTTTTCGCCTTCAGATTCATTCATCAATGCTTTGTCAACAAATTCCAACCATTCCATTTAATACGGATTGAATCCTTTCTCTATAGCATTTTCCATTGCTTTTGATGCATGTCTAGCCATTTTGATCGTAACTTGTTTGCCATGACTGATATATGTACCGACATTAAATATGATGCTTCGTTGCCAAGGTTGAAAATTTCCTGTTTCTTTTGCCCATTTTGATAGAGCAAACCAATTTTGGGCCGAATAACCATGGACTTTTTCAATTATTTTAATCTCATCATCAGTTAATTTATCTATTCCGGCGGGACCAGATTGAGTGCCATCATAAGTTAAGTCAATAAGTTCATTTTTGAGTTCGTTACTGGGTCGATAATTTGATTCCAATAGTTTTTCCCAACATTTCTTGTTTTTACACCATTCGGTAATATTTCCATTGTCTGGGGGATTGGTTATCGCTTCAAAGACTGCTTTCGAAGCAATAGAAATTTCATCTACCAACGCTTGACTAATATTCTGATCCTTCCAAACTCTGGCCAGATCAATTCTTTGAGCAGTACGATTATAGATTAACGATAATGTATAAGTTACTAGATTTGCCTTGTAACCCCCATATTTTAAGTTGCTAATAATCTTATCAGCTTGCCTGAAGATAATTGTCTTCGCGATTAAACCTTCATAATATTTTTGATCTGGCTTAAAATTATTCCGCTCAGTCACCCGCATGGTAAATCTTTTAAAATTTTTCTGAGCACCTTCACTAACAAAGTAAGGCAACGAATCCCAAGTGTTCTCGTATTTAGCAACATCAGTTTTAGTAAATAGCGGATGTTCTTCTTTGAACTTTTTCTGCCTTTGGTAGCTGCTTTCATAAGATAGTCGATCTGCATATTGTCCTCTGGCTCGCTCATAAAACCAATTTTTAGGCATCAAGCCATCTGTATTGGGGGTCCATGTCGTACGGGAAATTTGTTCCAGCGTCCTGTGATATGGGTCATTTGCAGAAAAGTCCGCTAAATCAACCTTGTTTTGAGAATTGGCATACAAAGATATGTTGGGTACAAGGATGTCCATTTCATCAGCATTTTTAATTTCCGTAACTTTCATTTGTACAAACACTTTTGACAGATCAGCACTCCACTTGGGATCCTTTGATACATTGAATATTGAAGCTGTAGTCTGTCCACCATTTACGATCTGCATGTCATGAATTTTAGAAATCAAAGGCCTTCCATTTGAATCATATGTGGTTTCAACTTTTTCAGCAGTTACAGAAATACCATTGTTATATGCTAGAAACATATCAGGATTATCCTTTAGTGTTTTATGTATTGCGGAATTCACTTTTCCTTTGAGGTGCAAAAAAGAGCGTACATTTCTTTCGAGAAGACGTGCACCATGAATCATGTAAATATCAGCTAAAATTTCACCGGACAACAGCGCCAAATAAACCGTATATGCCTCAGATCTATTTTCAATACATTCGATTGATTTACCATATGCTTCTACAAAGTCGATAGAAATCGGCTCGTGTTGCTTTCCTGAAATGCTACAGCGGTAGAGTCTTTCAATATCCCAAACTGCAAAACAAAATTCAACGTTATCGACCACTGTGCTACGCATTTCCAAATTTTTCACACGTCCGTTGGTAATAAATAAAATGCGGACTCTTTTTATCCTATTTATATTGTCATGAATTCGCTTTGCGAATTCGTAGGCTTCTTCGTCTCGCTGATAATCTGAAAACAATTGCTGGCTGGCTTTCCTAAAGATTTGCAATGCCCTTTTTATGGCTGCATCAACAAGATTGAGCGGCGCTGTAGCAATTCCATCATCAGAAAAATAAAGGCTTACAAATATATCGACAGATTCATTTTCATCATCCATGGCATATCCACTCATTTGGAGCCCACGAGCCCTAAATGGTGCCATAATCGGATCTAAAACCTCTCCCATTTCTTCCAGAAAATCTAAAACAACAGAAGAGAGATAATCTTCCAATTCACCACTATTATTTCCAGCTTCCATTGCTGTTTGTACTTCAAGTTTAAGCTGATCCGAAAACTCTGAAAGGCTTATATGACTCATATTACCTCTGCACTCTTTCCAATTTATTAACAAAAAAATGGGCAATTCCAAAGTTTTATAAGTGGATTATTCAAACATATAAATCGTAATAGTTACTGCTTTAAATAAATACATTTTATCACTCTTTATTATCTTTCCAAGCAACTACAGGCTGGGAAAATCGATCTCGGTAGCTGTGCCATCCGGTACCGGGTAGGCTTGTGTTACACCCTATGTGAGCACTATACTCGGCCAGGGCTTGGAGAAAGGCATCTTCCTTCTTCTGGTTTTCATACAGGTCCGGCTTGTCTGTGTAATACAGCTTGGTGGGACATTCCAATGCCAGTTTGAAACGGGATTTGGTCAGATAGCGAGCCATAAGAGCCTCCTCTGGAAATTCACTCCGCCTGAAAGGGAGTGCCTGCGCGAATTGCTCGAGTTGCGATCTGTCTGATATCCGTTTGCCTGGAAAGGCGTTTGCCCTTTAACGATAAATCCATTATAGCACCCGGATGGAGCAGGACTTTTTGAAATTGAATTTGGTAATCCATAACCAGTGTTGACAGTTTCATCTTAGCGCGATAATATTGGTAATGCAATACCAAATATTTTGAAAGGCGGCATTGATATGGGATCTGCAGATTTCGCCAAGGAATTATTGGCTAAGATGCTCCAAGAGAAAGAGTTGCTGCAAGTGCAGCTGACTCATATCCACCATCAGCAGTCTATGAAACCCGATTCTGATGAGATTCTTTCTCAACTGGCGAAAACCCGGAACGCACTCATGCATCTGGAGTCAACGATCAGGCGCTTATCGCGATCGGATGCTGAGCTCAGGCTCTATCTCATCTGGCTCGACTTGCAGCGCGCGGTGCAGGCAGCGGGCGAGACGCGTGACCCTGAGCTGGAGGATTTGCTGGCTCTGATCCAACGCCAGTTAGGTGATCAGACTGACCTGGGGAAGGATTTGCCATTTAACACGATTATTAATGAAAACATCCAGATCGATTTGGATACCTCTTTCGTCTGGCAGGATTTCTCAGGCGTACCGGATCCGCAAAGTCCCAATGACAGCATCAACCAGCTGGTTCTAGCCATGCTGGCGCCCGGGGCCGGGATGAGTCTTTTAGATCTTTGCTCCGGTCAGGGAAAATTCCTGGCCCAGACCTATCAGCAAGATCCAGAGGTCGAACTTTTCGGCCAGGAGATCGACCCTCTGAATGTGATCTTTTCGCGTTACCGGCTGAGAAAGCTCGGCAGCCGTGGGCATACCATTGCTTGTGGTGATGCGGTTCGCGAACCTGCTTTTTTGCAGCCTGGCCACGAACAGAGCTTTGCCAGGATCTTTTCCAATTTCCCCTTCCTGATGCGCATCGACCAGGAGACCCTCGATGCGGTGCTTGCGAACTGGACGCGTTATCCGCTCGAATTATCGACACGTAACACGGCGGACTGGCTTTTCGTCGGTACCGTGCTCAATCTGCTCGCACCAGGAGGCCGGGCGGCCGTGATCCTGTGTAGCGGCCCCTTGTTCAAGCAGTCGGACCGCGAGATCCGGGCGAAGCTGGTCGAGGATGGCCTGGTCGAGGCGATCGTCCATTTGCCGGACAATATCCTCAGCTATACGCGGGTTTCCGCCGATCTGCTGATCCTGAGCCGGGACAATGAGAGCACCTTGATGATCGATGCTTCGGATCTCCACACCTCGGGCCGCCGTGTCAATGAGATGAGCCAGGATGACATTTCCAAGGTCTTGGCACTCTACCAGTCGCGCGCGAATTCGCCGCTTAGCCGCCTGGTGTCCCGCGACGAAATCCGGGCCAATGACTACAACCTCGATCCATCCCGCTACCTCGTCTACAGCCAGATAGAGGTGATCGCCCCGGCCAAGCTGGGCGACGTTGTGGAGCGGATTTTCCGCGGCGTCCAGATTTCGGCTGATGAACTCGACCAGATCACACAGCCAGATGCAGCCGTCAAAAAACCGTACAAAATCCTCAGCATCGGTGACATCCAGAATGGCGAGATCCCGGAGGACCTGCCACTGGCCTATGTCGAACCCAGCAAGCGGTTTGACCGCTATTGTCTCGAGCCGGGCGACATCCTCCTGCCAGCCAAGGGGACCAAGCTCAAAATCGCGGTCGCCGAGATCGGGGAGGAGGATCGGATCATTGCGACGGGCAACATCATCGCCATCCGGCCGAAGCAGCACAAGATCCTGCCTCATTATTTGAAGGCGTTCCTCGACAGCGAGACCGGCCAGCAGCTGCTACAGTCAATCCAGACCGGCACGCAGATCGTCTCGATCAGCCCCAGCCAGCTCGAGGAGATGACGATTTCCGTCCTGGATATGGAACAGCAGGAACAGATCGCC
>RZYY01000071.1 GCA_009930115.1 Sphingobacteriia bacterium
GAGTAAGGCATGATGTGTCATTTATGCAGTGTTAAGTTGCAAAAGCAATCAGGCATAAATCGACAAAACCTGAGGTTACATCTTGCCCGCCGGGATAATAAACCGGGTTTAATAGGGATGGGTCAGAAAAATAGCCATCACCTGTAGTAAACCATAATAAAGATTCAAAATTGAATGCCTGTCCGTTAAGACTGGCTGATTCATCCTCACAAATAGTATTATTATTTCCTGCAAAAGCTGTAGGATTAAGACAATCTGAAATATAGACCTGCCCGTTTATTACGTTGGAAAGATAGCTGTTCGTATTAACTAAAAATTCAGTAAAGACCAGAGGAGATATTCCAAAATTTCCGGCAGTAAATTGTACATTCCCAACAATACCACTTCCGGTAAAAGTAAATAAGTTGCTTTTCGCAGTAAAAATAAACTGAACCAGTCCGGGAGCCAATTGGTTGAATTGACGGTTATATATACCACTGGTCAAGACTCCTCCATCAAAGTTAAAATCCAGATAAGTAATAACTTCGGGATCATAACTAAAAGAAACCGACATCTGCTGAATGTTTGCCATCGTATTTATTTGCAATGGAATGTTAACAGTCGTGCCAGGATCAGCGAATAATTCCGGTAAAACGGCCTGAGGATCAGCTTCCGGAAGTATTGTAAGCTCCATACAGTCTGTATCGTCAATGCATGGTGGAAAACCAAAAGCTGTTAGACACAGGGTTGTACCACCATTGGCAATATCCTGTGGACCTGGCGTATAATAAGGACTTAAGATGGTAATGTTGTTAAAAAAACCATCTCCCTGTGATGTCCACTCAACTCCTGAATTGTTGACCGCAGCACCGCTTAACAGGTATAATTGTCCGGTTGTGATTGTGGCATCTTGTCCGGCATCAGCAATTGCATTCAGACAGCCTGTTATAATGACCTCTCCGTTAACAGTATTTCCAAGATAAGTTGTGCTGTTCACAATAAATTCTGTAAAAGTTAAAGGAGAAGTTCCGAATGTGCCCGTTTGAAAGTTGATTGATCCTATTATTCCACTGCCCGTGTACATAAAAAAAGTGCTCTTTGCCGTAAAGACAAACTGAATAGTATTTTCACCAACCTGGTTTACCTGTTGATTATAGAGCGTACTGGTAAGAACGCTCCCATCAAAACTAAAACTGTCATAGAACAGAATGGCTGGGTCGTAAGTAAAACTTAGGGTTAAAGTCTGCAATTTATTCATGTTATTTACTGTTACCGGAACATTTACCAGCGAGTTTGGATCAGCAGTAAGTGATGGTAATGATGCGTCAGGATTTAACCTGATTTTTGGTTCTTCTGTCTGGCTGAAGCCAGATGATAAAATGAACAAACTGAAAGTGATAAAAAGTAAAAATTTACTCATGATTGTATTGTTTAATATGTTAATAATTCGAACTTGTAATCTGTTACAAAAATAACCCATCCCGCTGAGTAAGCACAAGCATTTAACAAAAAGTTATTAACAAAACAAACTAGTTGTTAATAAGTCAGGTGAGAATTATTTTGGGATAATTTTTTTATAAATCTGATTTATTGTTTGTTTGATTTGGAAAATGCTCTCAGTGATAAATCGCTGGAAATGGAAAAGTTTATCATTTGCTTTATCAGAAAACCAGGAACATCTTTATTCCTTAGCTTACTTAAATTTATTTTGTTAGGGTTATGATTGTCAGAATTCAGTTTTTATCAGTCAGTTTTATTTTAAGGAATATTTGAATATTACTATTTGTCCGGACCTTATTTTCTGATTCATTCCGTGAAGTATCCGGATTAATTTTATGTTGGAAAAGAAAAGAACCATTCGTAAGAAATGAGATTTTTTTTAGACTTCAATGAGATTATTACGAATGGCAAATTTTACAAGATCAACAGAACTTCTGAGGTTTATTTTTTTCATGATGTTTGTTTTGTGTGTTTCCACCGTACGGATAGAAATAAAAAGCTTATCAGCTATTTCCTGATTAGAATGTCCTTCACAGTAAAGGGTTAAAACTTCTATTTCTCTGGATGAAAGCTGCGAAAGATTTTCCTTTGCGTTCCCGTTCAATCCTGATCGGTTCAGGTAACTGTTCAACACAACACCGGTTATGGTTTTTCCAAGATATTCGTATCCATTGCGCATCGTGTAAATTGCCTGAACAATCTCATCACGGCTGGTCCTGTCCGAAAGTATTCCTTTAGCTCCTGCCTTAATGGATTTCAGGATGAAAAGTTCGTTGTAATACATTGCGATGACCAACACAGGTATTCTTCCATAAGCTTTTTTAAGCCTTCGTATGTTTTCTATTTCAATATCGCTGGGAGAATAAATATTGTAAATCAGTACATGCAGAAAAGTGGAAGGTAAATGGAGCATTTTTTCCAGTAATGTATTTACGTTGTTCGCCGATTCAATCACTTCAATTTCTTTTGCATCGGAAAGCAATGACATAAATGCTGATTTCAGGACCGGATGTTCATCAATAATTGCAACATTAATTTTATTCATGACCTGTGTTTCAGAAATTGTTTAACACGGTGGCGAAAATAGGGAAATTTGCTGAATTGGACATCTGCTGCAAACCGAAATTTTTGAGTGGAATTAAGTAAGATCTTTCAATGGTGTTTTTTGATAATACCGATTGCCTAAAAATTGTTTTCTTTATGCTCATTTTACCTGAAAATTCATTCTGCCATGAAAAATATTTATCATGCACCGGAAGACCTCGATCGCTTGAGTTATGAAAACAGAGAGCGTCTCAAAGAACTTGAAACCATAAATAAAACCCGTGAAATTCTTAAAGAAGAGGATATTTCATGTGAAGAAGTCCTGCAAAAAATTGTTGCTATTCTTCCCGAAGGATGGCAATTTTCTGAGCAGACAGTTGCAAGGATAATTTTTGACGAACAAAAATATCTCAGCCCTTATTTTCAGGAATCTATCTGGGTTCAAAAACAAATTTTTGAAACCCTTGACCATAAGAAAGGCTCAATTGAAATATTTTATCTGACTAAATTTCCGGATGCATACGAAGGCCCATTTTTAAAAGAGGAGCGTAATCTCATTAATAACATTGCCACACTCATACAGGGCTATCTAAATGGTATCAAAGGTCGCGAATCGTCTTGGCAAACAAGGGAACGATTGAAAGAACTGGCTTGTATAAATCAGACAACAGCAATTTTGCGTCAGGGAAAACCTATCGAAGAGGCTCTACAGCAAATTGTGCTGATACTTCCCCGTGCATGGCAATATCCCGAATTTGCTGTTGCACGCATATCATGGGGTAGCCTGCAGTTTGTAACGCCTGATTTTAAAGTTACTAACTGGTCACAGAAGCAAGCTTTTGAAACCATTGATGCAACTGATGGTTCTATAGAAATATTTTATACTCAGTCATTTCCCAAAATGGATGAAGGTCCTTTTTTAATGGAAGAAAGACATCTGATCGAAAATCTGGCTGCGATGATTAAGGGTCATATTAACAGCATCAGAGGTAAAATGATATTGGATAAATCAACCAACAGAGAAATACCCAAAATTGAAAAGTCTGGTTCTGAAACACCGGGACGCCATTTGCTTCAGACTTTTCTAAACAAAAATAATTATGCCCGTGATGTATATCATGACCTGATGATGTTTAAAGTGAAGGAGATTCTTTTGGTTGCCAATCTTTATGATGCATACAGCATCGAAAAAGAAGGAAGATTTTCAGAACATGTGCTCGATGAATATCATCAGCTGAGTCTTAGTTCTGTACCAAGAATTACGGGAGTTTCAAGTCTTGAGGAGGTGATGGAAAAGCTTTCAAGTCGCCATTTTGATCTCATTATCTTCATGGTTGGAACCGACAAAAAATTTCCCGTGTTAACCAGCGAGCAAGTAAAAAGTGCTTTTCCATATATACCTGTTTATCTTTTGCTTAACAACAACCGTGATCTTGAGTATTTTGAAGAACTCCGCAAACAAAAACACTGTATCGACAAAATTTTTGCATGGAATGGCAACTCCAACATTTTTTTCGCTATGGTGAAACATCTGGAGGACAAGATCAATATTGACAATGATACAAAAGTAGGTCTGGTCAGGGTAATATTACTGGTGGAGGATGCCCCAAAATATTATTCCAGATACCTGCCTTTGCTTTACAATATTGTAATGGCACAAACCAAGAGAATTATTGATGATGTGAGTACTGATGAATTGTACAAACTGTTGCGCATGAGAGCCCGGCCTAAAATATTACTTGCTTCTACCTATGAGGAAGCGCTTACTGTTTTTAATAACTACAAGGATTATTTACTCTGTCTTATTACCGATGTTAAATTTTTCCACGATGGCAGGCTGGATGATGATGCAGGATTCAGACTGGCAGGCCTGATACGGGAACAGTTGCACGACCTGCCCATTGCAATTCAGTCGTCTGACGAGTCAAACAGCAATGTTGCCTATAAATTACAGGCAAGTTTTATCAATAAAAATTCTGAAACCCTTGAGCAGGATTTTCGAAGTTTTATTACTCATTTTCTGGGATTTGGCAATTTTATTTATCGCGATACAAAAGGTTCGCAGATTGCTGTAGCCAAGTCGCTGAAAGAGTTTGAGCGTCATTTGCGCACGATTCCTGATGAGTCATTGCTTTATCACGCCAGACGCAATCATTTTTCACTGTGGCTCATGGCACGCGGTGAAATCCAAACTGCCCGGATCATCAATCCCAGGAAAGTAAGCGACTTTAAAAACCCTACGGGCCTTCGCGAATATCTGATAAGTGTAATTCAAAAATTCAGAAATGAGCAAAACAAAGGTAAAATCATTCCTTTTGAAAAAAGTGCCGTACTCGATGAAAGCAATGTCGTTTATCTGATGCCGGGTTCTTTCGGTGGAAAGGGAAGAGGGCTTGCTTTTATCAATACCCTGATTTATAATTATGATTTTGAAAAACATATTCCTAATATCAACATTAAGGCGCCAAAAACATCGGTGATTGGAGCAGAAGAATTTGAATACTTTATGAGCCGAAACAGGCTGTGGGAGAATATATACAATCAAACAGATGATCTTACAATTAAAAAAATGTTTCTGCAGGGACAGCTCACTGATACTTTATTGAAAAAATTGCGCATTGTTCTTGAGCTGATTACCAAACCTATTGCCATTCGCTCTTCAGGAATGTTTGAAGATTCTCTTTCTCAGCCTTTTGCGGGAATTTTTGAGACCTATATTTTACCCAACAACGATCCTGATATTGACGAAAGAATGAGGCAGGCGACCGATGCTGTTAAGCTGGTATTTGCCTCTGTATTTACCAAAACAGCACGCGATTATATACGAGCTGTAAACTACAAGATTGAAGAAGAAAAAATGGCTGTAATAATTCAGGAAGCGGTAGGGAATCAGTATGAAGATGTTTTCTATCCTCATATTAGCGGAGTAGCTCAGTCTTACAACTTTTATCCTGTTTCGCATATGAAACCGGAAGAAGGTTTCGCAGTAATTGCGGTAGGATTGGGAAAGCATGTGGTTGAAGGAGAGAAAGCCTATAGGTTTTCCCCTAAATACCCAAATGTGGAAATCAATTCACAAAAGGATCAGTTTAAAAATTCACAGGTTGATTTTTTTGCCGTAGATTTGAAAAAGAAGAATATTGATCTGCTTGAAGGTGATACAGCAGGCCTGAAAAAGCTTGGCATTGAAGAAGCAGAACGACATGGAACAATTCGCCATTGTGCATCGGTTTATAACCCTGAAAACAATTCTATTACTCCGGGTTTGAATCAGTATGGACCAAGGATAATAAATTTTGCCAATATACTTAAGTACAATTATATTCCTCTTGCCCGAACAATTGAAGTAGTGCTCGACATTGTCAGGGAAGCAGTCGGTTCACCGGTGGAAATTGAATTTGCTGTTGACCTTAACAAAGACAAAGATTACAAGGCTTCGTTTTATTTGTTGCAAATTAAGCCGCTATTAGGGGATGCAGGAGATTTTGAGGTAGATATGGAACAAATTGACAAGGAAATAATCATTATCTACTCAGATAAAGGAATGGGTAACGGAGTAATCGATCATCTTACTGATGTTATTTTTGTTGATGTCGAAGCCTTTGACAAATCAAAAACACCAGAAATGGCTGAAGAAATTGACCAGTTGAACAATATTATGCTCAATGAAGGCAAAAGTTATATACTCATTGGTCCGGGACGTTGGGGTACACGTGACAGATGGATTGGCATACCTGTTAACTGGCCTCAGATTTCAAGGGCTAAAGTCATAGTTGAAACCAGTTTTGAGGGCTTCCCGCTGGATGCCAGTTCCGGTTCCCACTTCTTTCACAATGTAACCTCCATGAATGTTGGCTATTTTACTGTTCAGCCTGAATTTTCGTCAAGTTTTATCAATTATGATAAACTTAGCTCAAAACAATTGGTAACCAAAACCAAATATTTCAGGCATGTCAGATTCGACAAACCTTTGCTGGTGAAAATGGATGGCCGCAAGAGAATTGCTGTTATTACCGAAAGCGACTAATCTTCTGTAATACCAGAATTATAAGCGGAATGATCCAGTGATTTAAAAGTGTTGTTAAAACAGAGTAAATGATTGTTTTGATTTCACAAGATAGGCTTTGCCCGGAGTTAATTCCTGGAGTGTACCAATTTCTTTTTCAGGCCAGAAAACCTTTAATCCTGCAATTTCTGTTATGATTTCAATTTTTCCAATATGGACACCAAAAAATGATGTTATGTTGATTGTTTCGCTATTTGTTGCAGGAATCAGATTCCATCCTTCCTGCAGGCTGAGTTGATTGTTAAGAGGTTCAGTTCCTGTAATGGTAATGTTAGTCGGGGAGTTCAATTTGATGAAGTACCCTTTTTCAGTATCCCAGTTAAGGATTGTATTCTGCCCCGATGGTTGATAAACGTTTCCTTCGATATCCTGTAAAATAATAAGCTGATCCTGAATAGGAGCAAGTAGGTCTTCAATTTGCGGATTTATCGGATCAAGGAAACTTGAAATGCCCGACCAACCTTCATTCAGATAGATATTTTGAGTACTTGAAGGACAGCCCTGCTGAATCAGTGTGATTATTTCGCTCAGCTTATTCTCTGATTTGCTCAAAGTTGATACTGTAATTTCAGCGCTTCTCTGACTATTGAAAGTATTGGCAGTAAAAAGTGCTGAAAACACACCATTTCCGTTTCCATTTGCAGGATTTATCGAGAGCCAGTCGGCATTGTCAGAGACTTCCCAGCTGGTGTTGCTTTCAACTGAAAAATTGACACTTCCGCTTTCCCAGCTCACTTCTGCAAGCATTGGATCAACAAAAAGGGTTGGATAAACTGATGGGGGAGCCAGTTGAATAACTGCAACACCATAATGTTGCATGTTGGCGTATTCACCTCCCCATGTCATTTCTTTAAGGGAATAATCCCAGGTGTCGTGAAGATAAATTTTTTGCCCGTTGTCATCATAACCCAATCCGAGTACACTGTGACCAAATAGTTGAATAATGACCGGAGAGCCGTTGTCGATTTGTTGTTTGAACTGCTCAAAAGTGAAACCGAGCGAATTTCCGTTAAATCCCTGGATGTACTGGTTAAAATAATCAGTTACTTCAGCACCTCTTGATTCAAAAAACAAACGAAGTCCGTATAATCCGTCTGCTGCTATATTTGGTGAATATGGCGATCCATTGCCATAGAAATAAAAGGTTGTGGCTCCGTCGGGGTTATTATAGGTTGACTGGTTGGTTTTCATGAAATCACCTGTACAATCTTCCCAGCTATGCTCAGGCCAATTACCTATGAATGGGTCCGGTTCGTTGCTGCCATACTGTATCCAGTAGTCATCGACATGACCTGGTGTGGGTCTGCCGTCGAGATTGAGACGTGTGGCACTCAAGGGGCACAATTTTCTGACTTCTCCGTTTATGATTGCCTGTCCCCAGATGCTGTTGTTCATGGGAGCTACTCCGCCATTTGTTGGGCCGGTGTACATGTCCGGATAACCATTATTGTCATAATAACCGGCCATCATTGCCCCCGCTGTGGCAGAACATCCGAAAGACCAGTCATAGGCAGGTACATCCGGTAAAATAACCGAAGATTCGGAAGGTTGCGCAACGGGAGTTTTATATACACCAGGCAAAACCCCGGGTATTTGAACAGCTTCAACCTCCCGCCCCGAATCGTCAATGTAAGTGTAAACAATACCATGATGGGGTAAGGCAACAGAATCTTCTGAGACTTGTTTGAATGAATATTGACCTGATCCCTGAAAAGATAATGCTGAATTGTAAATTCCGGAAAGTAGTAAGATAAAAACCAGTAGGCCATGCTTGTTGATACTCATAATACAATTGGTTTATAAGATTTTATTACAAAAAATGGAGTTTTACATACAGGTTTAAACATGGCAAATGTAACATATTTAAAATTTCAGGGATAAGTTTTAAATGGAATCTGTATGATTTTTTTGGGTAACAGAGCATTGAGCTTGTTCAATAGCATCTGAGTTTTCTTTTCGTACATTACAAACTGAATGTTGATTTCAGAAAACCTGTACTTTTGCAGAAGAAAGAATAATCAAACCTGTTTATTTGATATGAAAAAACACCTGGCCATTCTGATTTTTATATTTAGTAGCACTACTGCAATGAACCAAAATAATTTAAATACAAGTATTGGTGAGCTTATACATCTCGATCGCAATCCATCGAATCAGACATTTACATTTAAAACAGATAATGGTATTGTTGCTGTTACCATTTTTACACCAAGTATTTTCAGAATTCGTACTGCAAAAAAGTTTGGAACAGATCATTCTTTTGCAGTTGTAGGTAAACCTGTTCGCGGAAATTTTGATTATGGTGAAGATAAAACAAGTTTTTTTGTCAGTACAGATTCTCTTTTGCTTGAGGTAAACAAAAAACCACTCAGGTTTACGTTTAAAACCCGGGATGGTCAGGTAATTAATCAGGATGACTATAATTTCGGCACTTCCTGGATTGGTACTGAAGTAACCACCTATAAAGTGATGCAGGAGGGTGAAAAATTCATCGGACTTGGTGAAAAAACCGGTAATCTTGACCGCCGCGGTGAAGCCTATGAACACTGGAATACCGATAATCCTCATTATGATGGGAACTCTGACCCGCTTTATGCTTCCATTCCATTTTACATTGGGATTCATCATGGTTTAAATTATGGAATTTTTTTGGACAATACACATAAAACAATCTTTAATTTTGGTGCTTCCAATGACAGGTTTTCTTACTTTTCGGCTGAAGACGGCGAAATGGATTACTATTTCATTTATCATAAAAATGTTGCAGATATTCTCAAATCATACACCTGGCTGACCGGACGTATGGAATTGCCCCCGCTCTGGTCACTTGGCTATCAACAATGCAGGTGGAGCTACACTCCTGATATTGAGGTTCTGAGGATAGCCAGTACTTTCAGGGAGAAAAAAATTCCTGCTGATGTTATCTATCTGGACATTCATTACATGGACAACTACAAGATTTTTACATGGAACCCTGTTGATTTCAAACAACCAAAAAAACTGCTCAGCGATTTGAAAGCATTGAATTTCAAAACTGCGGTTATTGTTGATCCGGGGATCAAGGTCGAAAAAGGTTATGATGCTTATGAGGAAGGTGTTGAGCAGCAGCTTTTCGTAAAATATCCTGACGGTACTGACTGGACTGCCCAGGTATGGCCGGGCTGGTGCCATTTTCCTGATTTTACAGGTGAAAAAGCAAGGCTTTGGTGGGGCGAAAAATTCAAAGGATATGTTGAAGACGGAATCGAAGGTTTTTGGAACGATATGAACGAGATTGCCACCTGGGGTCAGCAGGTACCCGGCATGATAGAATTTGACTGGAACGGGAATAAAACTACGTACAGGGAAGCAAAAAACATGTATGGAATGCAAATGGCACGGGCTACTTTTGAGGGAACTAAAAAACTAATGAATGGCCGTAGGCCAATGAACATAACACGGGCCGGATTTGCAGGAATGCAGCGTTTTACTATTCTCTGGACCGGCGACAACCAGGCTACTGATCACCACATGATGCTTGGTGTTAAACTGGTAAACAGTCTCGGATTGTCAGGATTATCATTCACGGGTTCTGATGTGGGTGGTTTTGGTGGTAATGCCACACCTGCCTTATTTGCCCGCTGGATTCAGATCGGAGCTTTTACTCCGTTTTTCCGGGGGCACTCTACATACAATTCAATTAGCCAGGAACCATGGGTGTTCGGAGAGGATGTTGAACGTATTTCGCGAAATTACATACAATTGCGCTATAATTTACTCCCCTACCTTTACACTGCAATGCGTGAATCCTCTGTTAACGGGATGCCGGTGAACCGGAGTCTGGCAATTAATTACACTTCGGATGAAAAGATTTATCACGGAAATTATGAGCATCAGTTTCTCTTTGGCCCATCCATTATGGTTGTGCCTGTTGAAAGCTCTGTAATGATAACAAAGGCTTATCTGCCCAAAGGAGAATGGTTCGATTTTTATTCTGATGAACCATTTGCCGGAGAACAGGAGATTTTTGCAGAAAGTCCGATTGATAAACTCCCGGTTTATGTTGCTGCCGGTAGCATGATCCCGATGCAATCGCCTGTGCAGCATACAGCCGAAATGCCAGCGGATACGCTTTTTGTCCATCTTTACAAAAGTAACATGACAAAGGATTTCTACTGGAAATATTATGAAGATGACGGCCTGACTTATGCTTTTGAAAGCGGAGAATATTTTCTTCGTCAAATGATTTACAAACCTGGAATCAACGAAGTGGAATTTACGAAAGCTGAAGGAAACTTTACCAGTAAATTCATACATATCAGAATGGTATTTCATGGTTTTAACGATATTGGCAATATCATAAAATTTGAAGGTAAACCAGGTAAAATATTTCCATTGACCATGAATTTCCAGAAAGCTGCTGAAGAACCTGATGATGGAGATACTGCTTCCATCACCTGTCCTTCTGTTGTTTTTCCGAACAGTAAAGAACGTATGTTGATTTCATGGTAATCGAAAATTACATTTTCTGTCCCATCAATGAATAGTCACTGATAAATGTTTATCGAATTCATCATACTTTTGCAAATAAAACTGATAAAATGACCATCGACGATATTATCAGAGAAGCTCTGGCAGAGGATATTGGAACAGGCGACCATACGTCACTTGCAACGATTCCCGAATCAGCACGTGGTGTTGCCAACCTGCTCATAAAACAGGATGGAGTGGTCTGCGGAATCGAAGTTGCTGCCAAAGTATTCAGCACACTTGATGATGAACTGGAATTTCAGGCTTTTTTCAAAGATGGGGATCGCGTAAAAAAAGGGGACATTGTTTTTAAGGTAAGCGGGAAAGTAATTTCTATACTCAAAGGTGAAAGGCTTGCCTTGAATTTTATGCAGCGACTGAGTGGTATTGCTACTTCCACACGTTTGATGGCTGATCAGATTCACGACTTGCCGGTACGACTGCTCGATACCCGAAAAACCACGCCAAATCTGCGTATTCTTGAGAAAATGGCTGTCAGGGCCGGAGGGGGTTTCAATCATCGGATGGGGTTATTCGACATGGTGATGATTAAAGACAATCACGTGGATTTTGCCGGAGGTATTTTACCAGCAATTAAAGCTGTCAGGAAATACATGACTGAAAAATCACTTGATTTGAGAATTGAAATTGAAGTCAGAAATTTGGATGAAGTAACCCAGGTACTCGAAGCAGGAGGTGTTCATCGTATTATGCTCGATAATTTTGATGTTCCCGTTTTAAAAAAGGCTGTTGATATGATCGCTGGTCGTTATGAAACTGAAGCATCGGGAACCATCACCTTAGACAACATTCGTCAGTATGCCGGAACAGGTGTTGATTTCATTTCATCCGGTGCACTGACACATCAGATTAAAAGTTTAGATATGAGTTTAAAAGCTGAGTTTTAACCAAAAAATAATCTCTTTTGCTCAATCCTGATAATAAATACCTTTCATTGCTTGGCAAACGCAATATTCAGTTTTTGCGCAACAACACTGCCTTTTGCATAAGATGCCTGAGAAAAATTGTTTTACCGGGTTCAGGCGGATTACCGCTTTTCAATGTTGTTGTTTTCTTTTTCAAAGGTCTCTTCGAAGGAAGGCTTACTTTACGGGCTTCTTCAATTTCCTTCGATTTTTTTCTTGCATTATTTCCTACCGTTCTTTTCTTTTTCACCATTATTCCTTTTGTTCCGATAGAAGGATTTCAGGAAGAACTCCTGCATTTTCTCGAAGATGTAATTCCTTCGACCCTGTGGGTTCATGTTTCGGTCACACTTGAGGAGATTATCATACAACCGCGTTCTGATCTGCTTTCACTGGGTTTTATTCTGGCACTCTTTTTCTCGACCAATGGCATCAACTCCATTATTGATGGGTTTAATTCTTCCTATCATATTACTGAAACCAGAACGATTTTCAAACAGCGACTAATCAGCTTTTTTCTTGTGTTGTTGCTTTCGGTGCTGGTTATTCTGGCTATTTCCCTTTTTGTTGTCGGAGGCCGGATTTTGCGATTTTTTGTCCTTGAGGGTATTCTGACCAACAGTTTTACTATTGTTATCATACAGATTGTCAGATGGCTGCTGATTGTTTCATTGATGTTGTTTTCCATTTCCTTCCTTTTTTATTTTGCGCCGGCAACAAAAAAAGAATACAGGTTCTTATCAACCGGCTCCATCACAACGACTACACTAATGCTTTTTACCACCTATGGTTTTAATTTTTACATCGAAAACTTCAGTCAATACAATGCGCTTTACGGCTCAATAGGTACTCTGCTGATTTTTTTGCTATGGGTTTACTTCAATTCAATCATTCTTCTGATCGGATTTGAATTGAATGTAAGTATCAGGTCAGCCAAAAAGAAATTTGCCGATGCTTGAACATCTTCGAAATACACTGAAGCATACGGTGATTTACAGTTTAGGTAACCTTAGTACCAAAATCATCGGATTAATTCTGCTGCCACTTTACACTTCTTATCTGACAACGGAAGAATACGGCATTTTGTCAATTCTGGAAGTAACCAGTCAGTTTTTTGTTGCTTTGGTCGGTCTGGGTCTGTCGAGAGGAATGATGCGTTGGTATGCTGTTGAAGAAGATTCAAAAACTCGGGGGATAATTGTCTTTACGGTTTTTACCGCTTTGCTGTTTTTGTCTGTTTTTATAAATATTGTTTTTTATCCATTCAATAAAACGTTCTCAAACCTTTTCTTCGATCATCAGAATTTTTCAGGATACTTCATGCTGCTTTGGATGTGGGTGGGATTAGAAGTGTTGACAAGGGTTCCGTTTGATCTTTTCAGGTTAAAGGAAAAGTCATTGATATTCATCATACTTGTGGTCGTAAAATTTATCAGTGTCCTGCTGTTCAACATTTATTTTATCGTAACACTCAAAATGGGAGTAGAAGGAATTATTTTGAGTCAGGTTCTTGGCAATTTGCTAGTGATGATTGGAACGTTGCCGTTTTTATTAAGAAATATGAGATTTTCGTTCCGGATGAGATTGTTTGTTGAAATGAGCAATTTCAGCGTTCCTCTGGTAGTTTCAACGGTTGCCACAATGGCTTTGACACTGAGCGATAGGTATTTAATAAAGTATTTCCTCGATTATGCTGAGGTAGGTATTTATTCTCTTGGTTATAAAGTAGCCAGTGTTATCAACCTGTTTTTGGTTCAATCTTTCCTGTTGGGTTTTGCTCCGCTTGCTTATCGCATTTTTGATCAGCCCGAAGCCCGGCGATATTTTGCAAAAATCACCACGTATTTCACGCTGTCAATGATAATACTTGCTTTAGTGCTGATCTTTTATTCAAAAGAGGTAATTGCTGTGTTTGCTTCATCCAACCAGGAATATCTTCTGGCTTATAATGTGATACCACTTCTTTGCCTGGCTGTTATTTTTCGTGGGCTTTTCAGTGTGGTTTCCATGGGATTGCACTACACCAAAAAGACCAAATATACCACTTACATTGCTGTTTTTATTGCTGTGTTCAACATAGGGATTAATTTTATTCTGATCCCTTCATTTGGAATTTATGGAGCTGCACTGGCTTCAATACTGGCCAATCTGATGATGACTCTCTTGTTCTACATATACTCACAGCGTTATTATCCGATCAATTATGAGTTTGGTCGTTTACTCAAATTATTCGGTATTGGTTTCCTTCTGTTTTTTGTTGCCAATTTCACGATGAATTTTGGCTTTTGGTCTGGAATTTTTGTGAAAACCTTGCTTTTAGTCCTATTTCCTGTGTTGCTTTATCTGATAAAATTTTATGAGTCAGTCGAATTGAGCAGTTTGCAGGGTGCCTGGATAAAATGGCGCAACCCTGCCGGCTGGAGTAAAAATCTTCGTAATTTTGGTGCTGGTTCATCAATAAATAAAGAAAATAAACATGAGTGATCTGATGGAAACCCGGAAAGTTTTTTTTGTTGGTGCAGGTGCTATTGCCACAGCCATGGGAAATGTGCTTTCCCGGAAGGATGATATGGATGTTACGCTCATTACTATTGAAAAAGAAGTAGCTGATGCAATTAATACAGAACACATCAACAGGAAGTATTTTCCCAATCTTTCTTTGGAACAGAATCTGAAAGCTTCAACAGATTTTTCGCTGCTGGCTCAGGAATCACTGGTTTTTATTGCAATACCGTCGGTAGTTGCAGTTAATTTTCTGACTAATCAGGTTATTCATCCCAGGTCCATTATTGTGAATCTGGCCAAAGGATTTGGAAACGGACATCAGACAATTGTAGAGTTGCTTACCCGGCAATTACCTAACCCTGTTTGTGCATTAAAAGGACCTTCATTCGCCCGCGAAATAATTAATAACCAACCAACTGCTTTCACTTTGGGAGCGGCTGACCCACAGCTGTTTTCGATATTTCAGCAGGTGTTCAGGAATACTTCCTTATACATCGATTTTACCACCGACACACGTGGTGTGGAGATTCTGAGCATCTTAAAAAATATATATGCCATTGCCATAGGAGTGGTAGATGCACAGTTTGAATCACCCAACCTCAAGTTTATGATTTTTACAAAAGCCTTGAGCGAAATGAGGCATCTTCTGCTGATCTTTGGAGGTAAAAAGAAAACCCTGTTCAACTATTGTGGCATTGGTGATTTTGCATTGACTGCACTCAACGACCTCAGCCGGAACCGAACACTTGGATTGCTGATAGGAAAAGGATTTTTTACGGATAATATTTCCGAAAAAGTAGTTCTGGAAGGGCGAATAGCAGTGAATATTTTCTACAAGGAACTGGAAGAAAAAGGGATTGAACCTGATGAATATCCGATTATGGATGAATTGTACAAAGTGTTCAACCAGTCTTATGATATTTCCTCTTTTGTATCCAAGTTAATAAATCACCAGCACTAATCATCGCAAAATAGTTACGCTTCCCTGTTGTGTGCGGTTCACAATTTTTCTTAATTTGTCCAGGGTCTGATATTCGCATATCCAAAAATAAACCCCTTCGGCTGCATCGCTTCCGTTAATTTTTCCATCCCATTCTTCGTAGAGACTGCTAATTTCATGCACGATTCTTCCCCAACGGTTGAAGATTGTCATTTTGTAATTGAAAATACCATCAGGATAAGAAGTTGTCGCAAAGAAAGTATCGTTGTATCCGTCACTATTGGGAGTGAAGACGTTGGGTACCCGAATGTCGGAAAAAACATCAACTCTTATAGAATCAACAATGTAGCAATAACCATCGAATGCCGTAAGGCTATAAATTCCGGCCTCGCCAACATACAAGATGCTGTCGGTTGAGCCGGTGTTCCAGATAAAATCGGAAAAACCCAAACCGGGGTAAAGTATCACTTTTTCACCAATGTGAATAGCCGTATCT
>RZYY01000072.1 GCA_009930115.1 Sphingobacteriia bacterium
CAACCGGAATCTGATTTTCATTTTGAAGGTTTATTTTAAGTGATACAGCGGGTTTTAAATAGTTTACCCTGATTGACAAACTGATAGTATCGAACAAATCATATTGGGAATATTCAGCAGGTTTTAGCCATTCTACTTCCGGATAAACAATACGTTCGTTTTTACTGCATGACAGAACAAATAACAAGCAGAGCAAAATGCAAACATTTCGCAGGAAGTGCCCGTTCATCTTTTTTTATTGTGTAATTTTACATCAAAATTAAAACTTCTTCAAATATGCTGAAAAATCTCAACCTCGACAACGTACTTTTTCTCGATATTGAAACCGTTCCTCAGTTTGCCAGATTTGAAGATGTTCCTGAGACTCTGCAAAAGCTCTGGGAAGATAAAGCAAGTCGTATCGTGCAGAATAATTCGGGTGAAACTCCCGCAAGCCTTTACCACAGAGCAGGTATCTATGCAGAATTTGGGAAAATCATTTGCATTTCAGCAGGCTATATCACTGGTGCACAATTCAGGCTGAAATCTTACTATGGTGATAACGAGAAAGAATTACTGGCTGATTTTTCTGTTCTTCTCAACCGGCATTATAATACTTCACAGCACTTCTTGTGCGCGCACAACGGGAAAGAGTTTGATTTCCCGTACATTGCCAGACGAATGCTTGTTAACAGGTTGACAATTCCGGATATTCTCAACCTGGCAGGGAAAAAACCATGGGAAGTGCAACATCTCGATACAATGGACCTTTGGCGCTTTGGTGATTATAAAAATTATACTTCGCTGAATTTGTTGACAACCATTTTTGGCATTCCAAGCCCAAAAGATGATATTGACGGAAGTATGGTTAATGAGGTTTACTGGAAGGAAAATGACCTGGAAAGGATTGTTACCTATTGCCAGAAAGATACTCTTGCAGTTGCACAACTATTGCTTAGTTATCTTGGCCAGCCTCTGATAAAAGAATCTCAGATCATGGTAGTTTGATAGCTTAGTTTGAGACAGCTTTGATAAACCTTTCTGTATGTTTGTTGATTCCATCAAATGAAAAAACCATATTTTCGTTGCAGTTTTGTTTGGTTCAATTTCACAATGAAATTGTCATCAAAACCTGAAAAATGAAATTCCCACTATTATGAAGTTCATATCCTGGAATGTTAACGGAATACGCGCAATTGTGCAGAAGAATTTTTTTAAAGAATTGGAAATCCTGAACCCTGATATTCTTTGTCTTCAGGAAACCAAGGCTCAGGACGATCAGGTGACCGAAGCTTTGTTCGGTATAAATTATCATCTTTATTCAAATTCGGCACAAAAAAAGGGTTATTCCGGCACTGCCATTTTAACAAAAACCAAACCTCTGAATGTAACAAGGAATATTGGTGTTGCTGAACATGATACGGAAGGACGGGTACTTTGCCTCGAATACAATGATTATTTTGTGGTTAATGTGTACGTTCCAAATTCAGGTGCAGACCTTAAAAGACTGGAATACCGACAGGAATGGGACAGGGCTTTTTACACTTATCTGAAAAATTTGGAGCAATTGAAACCTGTAATTGTTTGCGGCGATTTCAATGTTGCCCACAAGCCAATTGATATTGCCCGTCCAAAAGAAAACTACAACAAAACCGCTGGCTATATGCAACAAGAAATCGATGGAATGGACCATTTAACCGAAGGCGGATTTGTGGATACTTTCAGACATTTTTATCCGGACAAAACTGAAATGTATTCCTGGTGGAGTTTTCGGGCTGGTGCAAGAACCAGGAACATAGGCTGGCGTATTGATTACTTTCTGATAAGCCCATCGCTGAAAGGCATTTTAAAAAATGCTTTTATTCACATGGAAATTATGGGCTCCGATCATTGCCCTGTAGGAATTGAGTTAGTATCATGAGAAAAACCAAGAAAAGGTACCTTCATCTGACCTGAAAGGATTTAATTACACGAAAGTATTTTGGTTTTTTCAGGCTAGCTCGTAATCCAATTGCTTTTTCATAATATCAATGTGTTTGACCCGGATTTTTATCGGGTCACCAAGTTTGTACTCGTGCTGATGACGGTGTCCGACAACTTTGTAGTTTTCTTCGTCGAGGTAATAGAAATCATCATCCATATCCTGTAAACGGATCATTCCCTCACACTTGTTTTCTTTGATTTCAACAAAGATGCCATATTTCGAAACTCCGGAAATAAGCCCGTCAAATTCCTGTCCGATTTTATCTGACATATATTCAGCTTGTTTGTATTTTACCGATGCGCGTTCGGCGTCCTGGGCTTTACGTTCCATATCGGATGAATGAATACATTTTTCTTCATATTCATCCTTGTTCACAGAATTCTTTTTATCGAGATAATGCTGCAGCAGCCGGTGAACCATTAGATCAGGGTAGCGACGGATGGGAGATGTAAAGTGGGTATAATACTGGAACGCCAGTCCATAGTGCCCGATATTGGTCGTGGAATATTCTGCTTTTGCCATAGTACGCACAGCAAGTGTTTCAACAAGGTTTTCCTCGCCTTTGCCATGAACTTTTTCGAAGAGATCATTGAACGATTTAGCCAAACTGCGTTCGGAGTTGATACGCATTTTGTATCCCAGTTTTCCGACAAACTGGATAAACTGGTTAAGTTTTTCAGGTGAGGGTTGGTCGTGAATTCTGTAAACAAATGTTTTGGGTTCGATGTTCCCGCGTTTTCGTCCGATACGTTCGGCTACGCGTCGGTTGGCCAGCAACATAAAATCTTCGATAAGAAAGTTGGACTCTTTCTGTTCTTTGATAAGAACTTCGATTGGTTTGCTGTTTTCATCCAGTTTAAATTTTACTTCCTGGGTATTAAAACTGATGGCTCCTTTGGAAAAACGGGCGTCTTTAAGTTTTGAAGCCAGCGACCATAAAATCAGTACTTCTTTTGCCAAATCGCCTTTTCCGGTTTCAATAATTTTTTGTGCTTCTTCGTAGTCGAAGCGCTTGTTACTGTTGATTATGGTTTTTCCAAACCACTCTTTGATGATTTTTGCGTTGTCATCAAGTTCAAAAACAGCTGAAAAACAAAGTTTGTCTTCGTTTGGACGAAGCGAGCAAACCATATTTGAGAGTTTCTCAGGCAACATTGGTACTACGCGGTCAACCATGTAGATAGAAGTTCCCCGCTGGTAAGCCTCTTTGTCTGTCAGACTGCCCGGAGTAACGTAATAAGAAACATCAGCGATATGAACCCCTACTTCGTGGTTGCCATTTTCGAGCTGCCGGTATGATAAAGCATCATCAAAATCTTTGGCATCAAACGGATCGATAGTAAAAGTGGTAACTGGGCGAAAGTCTCTTCGTTTTTTAATTTCTTCAGCCGGAATCTCTGCTGGAAGTTTGGCCATTTCTTTTTCAACCTCTTTTGGAAACGCCAGCGGAAAATCATTCTCAACCAGAATAGCCTGCATTTCCACTTCATTTTCACCCGGTCTGCCCAGCACTTTCACTACTTCTCCAAAGGGATTGTTGGCATGCTCAGGCCATTCGGTGATTTTTACAACCACTTTTTCGCCATGATGTGCATTTTTGAGATTGGCAAGCGGGATAAAAATATCTACCGGCATTGTAGGGCTTTCTGAAATCATGAAAGCAAATTTTGCTGATTTTTCGATTGTTCCCACGAAATGAGATTTAGAACGCTGTATAACTTCAACAATTTCGCCTTCAGGTTTATGCCCTTTTCGCTGTGGAAATAATCTTACCTTCACTTCATCGCCGTGAAGTGCATGTCCTGTATGATTTGAGGCAACAAAAATATCTTCGCCAAATTCTGGTGTCGAAACATAAGCTTTACCGGTTCGTTTCATATCCACTTTGCCGGTAACAATGGATTTCAAACCTTTTTTTGCCACGAGTTTATCAGGTATGGCTTTGAATTTTCCTCTGCGTAGTTGCATCAGCTCGCCCCTTTTAGCGAGCTCTTCCAAGGCATCTTTTACCAGATTTTTAGCTGATTTGTCCAGTGCGCCCAGGAAATGCGCCAACTGCTTGTAATTAAAACTGCCAAAAGGATTTTCTGCAAAATAATTTCTTATCCCGGCAATTATGGTCTGTTTGCCCAGCCTGGCACTGCTTTTTGTTTCTTTCTTAACATTCCTGTTTTTTGCCATAATGTTTTGAATTGAATTTTGGCGAAGGTAGCTAATTTTAATAATCCGGACTATAATATTGTCAGGTTAATGTTCCGGTTTTTGCATAATCAATTTATAGTGACTTTGAAACAAAACTTATGCTTTAGAATTTTTTTGTGATTTTCAACACAAAGGGTTTAGCGTGTTTAAAGTGGATTCTTTTGTTAATGACCCTGCGGCTGATAATTGATTATTTTTGCCGAAAATCATCAAGCTTTGAATGTTGAGTTTTTCATAGCCAGAGGCATTTTGTCGAAGGATAGTTCGAACTTTTCCAGGCCGATTGTGCGTCTGTCGGTACTGAGTATTGCGTTGGGACTGGCTGTAATGATTCTTGCTGTGGCAGTTACCAGTGGTTTCAAAACAGCAATTACTGACAAAGTTATCGGGTTTGGTTCCCATATTCAGATTACCAGCTTTGATCTGAACCGATCGTATGAAACATCTCCTGTCAGCATTGATCAGCCATTTTATCCGGGCTTAATTGATAGTGCCGGAATCAGGCATATTCAGGTTTTTGCCACAAAGTCAGGTCTGATCAAAACCACGGATCAAATACAGGGCATCATACTGAAAGGTATTTCGACTGATTTTGACTGGTCTTTTTTCAAGGACAAGATTGTGGAGGGTCAGCTTTTGGTCATTGATCCGGAGAAAATTTCAGATGATATTCTGATTTCACGCAAAATTGCCGATAGGATGAAATTTAAACTGGGTGATGAGGTAAGAGCTTATTTTGTGAACCCTGAAGAAATGGCTCCGCGTGGCCGAAAGTTTAGTATTGCAGGAATATACGAAAGCGGCCTTGAGGAATTTGATAATCTTTACCTTATCGGTGACATAAAACATGTGCAAAGGCTGAACAACTGGGATAAAAGTGAAATCAGCGGTTTTGAAGTTTTTGTTGACGACTATCGCAATATCGACCACATGGCCGATTTGGTGTATCAGGTGATTGGCTATAATCTCAATATCACTTCAATTAAGGAAATGTATCCGCAGATTTTTGAATGGCTTAACCTACAGGATATGAATGTGATAATCATACTGACCCTTATGATTGCCGTAGCAGCTATAAATATGATTTCTACACTGCTGATTCTTATTCTTGAAAAAACAAATATGATTGGCGTTCTGAAAGCGCTGGGTGCAGCTAACCGGACAGTTCGCAAAATTTTTTTATATAATGCTTCATTTATTATTGGGCGCGGTCTTGTATTTGGGAATATACTCGGCCTGGGAGTAGCTTTTTTACAATTACATTTTCAACTGTTCCGGCTGGATCAGGATTCTTATTATGTTCCTTACGTTCCGGTCCAGCTTGATGTTGGGTCGGTTTTACTGCTCAATCTTGGAACCTTGCTTTTGTGCCTTTTGTTTATGCTGATTCCTTCATATATCATCATGCGAATAAGTCCGGTCAGAGCAATAAGATGGGATTAACCTGAACTTGTACTATTTACTTTTTCTCCAAAATTGAGGCATTTTGGGATTACTCAAAACAGATTTTTCCTGTCTCATTACACCGTGCCTGACTGATTTGACTTCTTCGATTGAATAAAAAGCATTGGGGTTAAATTGATTGATAATTGAAATGAGCTCCTTGACCTGTTTTCGGGGAATAATCAGAAAAATGATTTTCACCGGTCCGCGGCTACCCTGAGCGTCCATAAGTGTCATTCCGAAGTTTTTCTCCCGAAGGTGTTGTACAAGTTCAGAGGTATCCATTTTTGGCATAATCCTCACAATCACGGTGCCTAACGAAATACGCTCTTCGAGAGTAATACCGATAAAATTGCCTGCAGCAAAACCTGCACCATAGGCAATGTAATAAAGAAAATTGTCCATTTGCTTCAATATCTGACTGACAGCCAGCAGCCATATGATGACCTCAAAAAAGCCAAGTAGCGGAGCAATGTATTTGTACCCTTTCGATACAAAAATTAGACGCAGGGTGCCAATACTCTGGTCAGCAATACGTGAAAAGAAGATCAGCAGCGGCAGCACAATCCAGATAAAGACCCAGGAATTGACATCAAACAATGCGATATCCATAATGTTCAAATGTTTTAGTCCGGCTCAAACGAGTCAGTGTGAGGTTAACGGCAGGCAACCATTGCTATTGTCTGAAGAGAAATTGTAACCTGACAAAAATCAGTAATTAAGGTGACAAACGACTTATTTTCCAGGTTTGAAATTCATCAGTCTCATAAAGAAAGCGGTCGTGAAGCCTGTTGCTGCGCCCCTGCCAGAATTCAACCGAATCAGGAAATATCTTGTATCCTCCCCAGTTTTTTGGCCGCGGAATTTTTTGATTTCGAAATATCCTGCTTAACTCCTCAAATTTCGTTTCGAGTTCTTTACGATCCGAAATTTTTCGACTTTGTGCCGAAACCAAAGCCCCCAGGCGACTTTCATAAGGCCTTGCGTGAAAATACTCATCCGAAAGTGACGATTCAACAGGTACAGCTTTGCCATGAATGTGAACCTGGCGCTCAACTTCCTTCCAAAAAAATGTAGCCGAAACAAAAGGGTTTTCAGCTATTTGTTTCCCTTTAGTGCTTTCATAGTTGGTAAAAAATATAAAACCCTCACTGTCATAATCTTTTAAAAGAACAACCCGTGATGTAGGTTGCAAATTCCTCCCTGCTGTGGCCAGCAACATTGCTGTTGGTTCATGGACTCCCATTCGCAAAACTTCATCCATCCACCGGCCAAACTGGACGATTGGATCGTGATGCATTTCCTTTTCATTAAGATCACCTTTGAGATATTCATTTCTGATTTCGGATAAATTAATTTTTTGGTTCATCATTCAGGAAAGATTGGTTTATTGTAAAACTCCTAATTCTTTGATAAAAAGGAAATAAATAGAATTTTCTATCCCATTTTAATTAAACAACCATAAACAGCATTCGTTTAATTTTGCATCAGAGAAATTTTTTATCATGAAAAAAATTGCAGGTTTTTTCTTCGAAAAAAGAATTTGCACCAGACTGACATGGAAATCAAAATTGTTGCTCCTTCTTTTAATATTGGCATTAACAACAGTTTTTGTAAAAAATATTGTTTCTTTTCTTTCTGTAGAAAAAACAATAGTTTCCAAAGTTTTTGTGCTGGAGGGGTATGTTGAAGACTGGGCATATCCTTTTATTATTCAAAAGATTAATGATCTCAACCCGGATTTCATCCTGACTACAGGAATTTCTCTGGATCAGGGGTTTTACCTGAACGGTGTTCCATCAACTGCATATTTGGTGGGGCATTCTTTACGGAAACTTGGCATTGATTCGGCGAGGGTTCATATTGTTCCCACTGAACCAGGAGTTAAGGTAAACAGAACTTACTATTCTGCTATTGCTGCCCGAAAATATCTGGATCAGCACTTTACGGGAATATCATCAGTTAATCTGATTTCTACATCTGTTCATGCCCGTCGCAGCCACCTGATTTTCAAAAAAGTCTTTAAGGACAAATACGAGTTAGGGAATATTGTTGTGCATTCACGTTATTTTAATCGCAGCAACTGGTACAAAACCAGCAGAGGATTTCGCACTGTCCTTTCTGAAGCTTTAGCCTGGTTGTATGTTCGTCTTTTTTTCTTTCCCAATGTTGAAGAGGATGTAAGTTCTTCAAACAAAAGACTGTGAGTATTGTTTAAACACTACCAGACCAATTTCTGTTAAATAGAACCTGAAATACCATAGTTCTGTATTAGAGCATTAATCTACGCTCTGAGGTAAAAACGACAGAAAAAAGGGTGGAGTAAACCAGGATTGAGTTTATAAATTTGCTTTGTTTATGGAACTACAGAAAATAATCATAATAATACTGTTTTTAGTGCTTTTTGCCAGGTTGCTGATAACCATTATGTTGGTTAGGCGCCGGGGTGGGGAATTATATGGCAGAGCATCACTGGGAGATGCCACAGTGCTGTTTGCAAAATTTGCAGCCCTTTTTCCGGCCGGATTATTATTTATTTGTTTGATTGGTGTTGGGATTTGCAGACTGCATTCGAATGCGATCCTTACTATATCTGGATTTGTTCTTTTTATAACTGCCAGCGTGTTTCTGTATTTTTCACTGGCTGATTTGGGCAGATACACCAAAATAGGACTCCCAAAAAATGATTCCATCATCCTGCAGACCAATGGAATTTATCGATTTAGTCGAAACCCTATGTATTTGGGAGTTATACTGC
The DNA here is from genome assembly GCA_009930115.1 of Sphingobacteriia bacterium. Taxonomy (GTDB): domain Bacteria; phylum Bacteroidota; class Bacteroidia; order Bacteroidales; family 4484-276; genus RZYY01. The sequence continues at coordinate 8,367 of RZYY01000072.1, forward strand.
TCGCAGCAGGATCAGCAATGATGATGCCAACCATCACCGGATTTCTGCTTGGAGCTTCAGGGGTCTTTCTACACCACAAAATCATTCTTAAAGAGGAACTGTTTCTTGAAGAAGTATTTGGTCAACAATATATTGAGTATAAAAGTGCTGTGAGAAGATACCTTTGAAAGTTTGTTTTCTTTTAAATTTTTGTTTTGAAAAAGGAACTTGTTTTTAATCTCTGAATCAAAGTAATTGGCCAATCTACTCACGGTTCTTGGTGTCAATAAAAATGGTAACAGGTCCATCGTTTACGAGCGATACTAACATGTGAGCTCCAAATTCACCGGTTTGAATGGCTTTTCCGGAATCTTTTTCCAATTGGGTTTTAAAAAGATTATAGAGCGGAATAGCTGTTTCGGGTCTGGCTGCTCTGATGTAGGACGGGCGATTGCCCTTTTTGATGCTTGCATGAAGGGTAAACTGACTGACAAGCAAAATATCACCATCAATATCATGTAAAGGCAGGTTCATCACGCCTGATTTGTCGTCAAAAATTCTCAGTCTTGTTATTTTTCCGCTGAGCCACTCCACATCATCTGAGGTATCTGCCTCCTCAATACCCAGCAGAATCAGCATGCCTTGTCCTATAGAACCATGAATACTGTTGTCTATTTTTACTGATGCTTTCTTTACCCGCTGAATAATGGCTCTCATGATTCTGAAGTTTAAATAATTATTGCAAACTTAGTTTTTTATTGAATTTTCAGGGAAACATTTTTGTTGGCCTGAGTTTAAGTTTTAATATTCATGTAACTTTGCAAAAAAGAGCAATTATGACAAGATTAAGCGTAAATATCAATAAAATAGCCACTCTGCGCAATGCCAGAGGTGGTAACCTTCCCGATGTAATCAAAGCAGCAATTGATTGTCAGCGTTTTGGTGCACAGGGAATCACGGTTCATCCGCGTCCTGACGAGCGTCACATACGTCGCAGCGATGTGTACGACCTCAGACCGATAGTTACCACTGAGTTCAATATCGAAGGTTATCCTTCAAAGGAATTTATTGAGCTGGTAACTAAAGTTAAACCCGAGCAGGTTACTCTTGTTCCTGACCCTCCGGATGTACTCACTTCAAACGCAGGTTGGGACACTATAAAAAATGAACGTTTTCTTACTGATGTCATTCACGAGTTTCATCAGCACCAGATCCGTACATCCATTTTCATTGAGACTGATCACAGGATGATTGAAAATGCAGCCAGGATCAGTACTGATCGTGTTGAGCTGTACACCGAAAGCTATGCTGCCAATTATTCAAAAAATAAGGAACTTGCGGTTAAACCATTTGCAGATGCAGCAATAGTAGCAGGCAAGGTTGGTCTGGGACTTAATGCAGGCCATGACCTTAATCTGGTTAACCTGAAATTTTTTGCCATGAACATTCCCAATCTGCTTGAAGTCTCTATTGGTCATGCTTTAATCTGCGATGCATTATATCTTGGCCTCGAAAATACAATCCAGCTTTACCTTAATCAGCTCAGACAATAATTGCCAGCGATGGTTTTTCTGATTTTCATTGTCAGCAAAGAGTGAAACTGATTGTTACGAGCCAGTGTGCTTAATAAACTGAGGTTATTACTTTTTCGGTTTCAGTTTTTTTTGGTAGCAGAAAAGGTGAAAGTTCCTGATTCGATTGTATTTCCCGGATTTTTTATAACTTCAATATCACCGCCTCCGGTTAAAGTTTCTCCTGATACTGAAAAAGTGGGTACCGCCAGTGTGATGTCCTCGGTATAAGTAACGCCATCGAATTGATATTGAACCTGATAATATGTTGTCGTCAGGGTAAATTGATCACCGTTTAAACTGCCTTTAAACTCAAGATCATCATAACTTAACTGTCCAATGTCGAAAGTGCCGTTCACTGTGGCTTCATTCCCTGATATTTTCAGCATAATGTCTCCGGTTGCGTTAAAGGTATATGTTTCAGGAACGGTAATGTTGAATACAAGTTCAACATCGTAATGCTCTTCCTGCGCAGAAGGATTGTTTTCTTCGTCTTTGTTGCAGGAATAGAATGACGGGAGCAATAGCAGTGCTGCAGCATAATTGATAATGAATGGATTAATCATTTTTTTGGGTTTTAGATGAATAAAAAAACAAGGTTAAGATTGTTGTCAAAGATAAAAGCATTTTATTGAAAATTAAATATGATGAATTTGTTTTATTCATAGGATAGAATTTTTAATTTTTGCCGGGCATACAATTGAAACTTTCCGGTCAAACTTTTGTTAGAATTACTAAAAATCACTTTGATTCAGATAATCTTTATTTTCAATAAATAACAAGTGAGCATGAATATCAGACTGGTTACAGAAATCAACAAGTCATTTGACTTTGTTTCTGCTCATTTCGACAGAAAACTTTTCAGATTTTTACTCCCACCGGAATCAGTAGCAAAGCTTATTCGTTATGACGGTTCTTCCACCGGCGACGTAGTTCATATTCAGTTCAAACTGCCATGGAGTGCCGATTGGATAAGCCAAATCACCAGTACCCGAGTAAACGCTGAAGTTTTTGAATTTGTGGATATTGGAATAAAGCTTCCTTATGGGTTGAGAGAATGGGAGCATCAGCATCTGGTGGAAAAAAGAAGTAACGATCTAACTTTGATCGTGGATAATATGAACTTTAAAACCTGCTGTCGGGTGATGGATTGGCTTTACTATCCTATACTTTTTATGGTTTTTTATCCCAGAAAAGCGCAGTACAAAACCTTTTTTGATAAAATGATTCATCCATGAATTATACAGCAGATACCTGTAATCTTTCAATCGGGAATCCTTACAAAGTGCAGGACAGGATGATAATGATAACGGTACTTTATTCAAATAGTTAAAATCAGATATGGACAATTCAAACTGGCGCGAAACAGCTTATAACAATAAGTTTGAAAGTGCGGTAAAATTTATCCGAAATATGCGGGCCACTGATCCGGCCTTCACTATCAAAGACCTGGAAGCAATGCTCCAAAGTGAATACAATCGTGAAGGACTGGCATGGGACGGACGCGGTGAAGTAGTCGAAATTAGTATTCAGGCTACCATTGCCGCCATGCAGCAGGAGTTGCTGACATGGAAAAAGGAGATTGAAGATCAGATCAGGTTACCGTAGTTGTAAGAACTTTGTATTTTCTTCCTCTCATTTGATTTCTTGAAAAAGAAAGCTTTCTCAAAAATCAATTAAATTGATAACCCCGTATTTTTAATGAGTGGCAGCAAGAAAACCCTTTAAATTTGATTTTCATTGTGGAGTTTTCTTGCTGACCCTAATTATCACCACCATTCAGGCGGGCTGGTATTTATCTTATTTTCTAACTTTCGGGATAATTCCTGATTTTTGAGAAAGCCTCTTTATAATTAAGCAGAAACCTGATTATTTACAGCAAATGGAATGATACAGCAATACCCACAGTAACTACCGAAGCCATTGCCATAAGTTTAATCAGAATATTCAGGCTTGGTCCGGATGTGTCTTTAAACGGGTCACCAACTGTATCGCCAATAACGGCTGCCTTGTGATTTTCAGAGCCTTTCCCGCCATAGTTTCCCTCTTCAATGAATTTTTTAGCGTTATCCCAGGCACCACCTGAATTGGCCATAAAAATTGCAAGCGCAAAACCTGCGGAAGTTGTTCCTATTAAAAGCCCGGTAACACCGGCAACACCAAAAATCAATCCAACTGCAATTGGGATAAGTAATGCCAACAGTGATGGCATTAGCATTTCGTGCTGTGCACCTTTTGTTGAGATTTCAACACAACGGGCGTAATCAGGTTCAGTTTTGCCTTCCATAATTCCTTTTATTTCGCGGAATTGACGACGAACCTCATCAACCATCTTTTGTGCAGCGCGACCAACAGCATTCATTGTCATACCACTGAAGAGAAATACGGCCATAACTCCAATCAGAATACCTACTATTACACGTGCATTCATCAAATGTATTTCATAGTGATAAATAAAATCAATGAAAGTTGCATCTTTAGCCGGGATATTATTGATCAGGGTTTCGGGTTGATTCAGGAATTTCACGAACATCATTTTAATCTCTTCGAAATATGCAGCAAGAAGGGACAATGCTGTCAAGGCTGCGCTGCCTATAGCGAAGCCCTTTCCTGTAGCAGCAGTAGTATTTCCAAGAGAGTCAAGTGCATCGGTACGTTTGCGAACTTCCGGTCCAAGATGAGCCATTTCAGCATTGCCTCCCGCATTATCTGCAATGGGGCCATAAGCATCGGTTGCAAGTGTAATGCCGAGGGTGGAGAGCATTCCTACTGAAGCGATGGCAATTCCATACAAACCAAAGTTGATGTCAGCTCTGTCAAATGAAAAGATTGTGGGAGTTGCAAAACCATAGGCAAGTGTAATGGCCACGGCAATAATCAGCAAAGGAATTGCAGACGAAATAAGTCCAGTGCCGATTCCTGATATGATAATGGTTGCTGGCCCGGTTTGACTGGAAGCAGCAATTTTTTTTGTAGGCTTGTAGGCAGAAGCAGTATAATATTCGGTTGACTGACCAATTCCAATACCGGCAAGCAGACCGACTACAATGGAGCCCCACAGTCCGAGATAATTCGGAAGTCTGAGTAAGTAAAGAATGATAAAAGAAAAAATAACAATGAGAAATGCACTGAAATTAACTCCAAAACCAAGTGATTTGAGCAGGTCTTTTTGTGTAGCTCCCTCTCTGGTTTTAACCATGTAAACCCCAAAGATGGATAGCAGTGTTCCGACGGCAGCAATCATCATGGGAGCAAGCACGGCATTAAACTGATTATCAATATAATCTCCTGTGTAAGCAGCAGCGCCAAGCAGGGCAGTTGCAAGGATTGATCCGGCAAAGGATTCAAAAAGGTCAGCACCCATACCGGCAACGTCACCAACGTTATCGCCAACGTTATCGGCAATGGTAGCGGGATTGCGGGGATCATCCTCAGGAATACCTGCTTCCACTTTTCCAACAAGATCAGCACCTACGTCAGCAGCTTTAGTATAAATCCCTCCGCCTACACGGGCAAATAATGCCTGTGTGGAAGCACCCATACCGAAAGTAAGCATGGTGGCAGTGATGGTTAGCAGTTTTATTCCAACAGTGGTTTCCGGAATTGCTAAATTAAGGATGGTAAACCAAATTGAAATATCGAGCAGCACCAGTCCAACAACTGTCAATCCCATTACAGCACCACTTCTGAAAGCAAGTTTCAGTCCGCTGTTGAGCGATGTACGACATGCATTGGCAACGCGTGAAGATGCAAATGTAGCTGCACGCATGCCAAAAAAACCGGCAAGTCCGGAAAAAGCACCTCCGGTAAGAAAGGCAAATGGTACCCATGGATTCTGGATTCCAAGACCATAAGCCATAATACTGAAAATGATTGTGATTATGATGAAAACAATAAGGACAACTTTGTATTGTTGCCGCAGATATGCACTAGCACCTCTGCGAACGTGCAGTGCAATTTTTTTCATCACGTCAGTACCTTCATCTGCACTTAACATTTGCCTGAAAAAGTAATACGCAAATCCAAGAGCAAGCAAAGCACTGACTGGCATTAACCAAAAGATTCCTGGCATTTTTCCTCCTTTTAGATTAGTAAATTAAAGCATTAACTGATAATTGATTAAATTTTTGAATACTGTGGGCAAAAGTAAAAATTATTGGATGAATCATTGAGTAAAGGTCATTTTTTTCGAGGTATAAAATTCAGGGTACTACTTTTGGTTCCTGTGAATGTGAAAAAATCAAAGCGTATGTTTGATTTATTTTTTTGTTTAAAATCAGCTATTTAGAGTGAATTTAAACAAAAATCCGGTCGTTTATTCGGTTAAATAAATGTTAAAAACTCATTATCAATATGATAATAAAAAAAATATGTATTTTTGCAGACGATTTGTTCATTAAACAAATAAGAATGAAGTATCTTCTTGTATTGTTCTTTGCATTGTTGCTTTCGTTCATTCCCCAGTCGTGCGACTATGATTTAAATGATGAATACAACCTGCAGAACACCTTCAATTTGAAAGATCGTTCCCTGGACAGAGTTCTAAAGCGAGGTACCCTTAAAGCCACAACAGATTACAATTCCACCAATTATTTTATTTATCGTGGCGAGCCTGCCGGCTACCAGTTCGAATTGTTGCGGGCATATGCCATGCATCTTGGTGTGAATCTTGAGCTGGTCGTGAATAATGATCTTAGTGATGCTCTTGATGATTTGTGGACTGGTAATGTTGATTTGATTGCCCATGGAATGACAATCACCGGTAAAAGAAATAAAATTGTTGATTTTACTATCCCGCTTGGGCAAACACACCAGGTTCTGGTACAGCGCAGGTCTGCCGGAATTAAGCCGCCTGTTTACGACGATACCCACAGAGGCATTATTCGCAACCCGATCGATCTGGCTGGAAAAATGGTCTTTGTCCCCCGCAATTCAGCTTATGCTGAACGATTGAGAAATCTTCAGGAAGAAATTGGTCATAAGATTTTTATTGTTGAGTTTCCACGGGATACCGAACAATTAATCGAAATGGTAGCCAGCGGAGAAATTGATTACACAGTCTGCGATCAACATATCGCCCGGGTTAACAGCAAATACCATCCTAACATCGATATCGAAACGCCGTTGAGTTTCCCGCAAAACTTTGCATGGGCTGTGAACGTTGGTGATGAAAGTTTGAAAAAAAGCCTCGACACCTGGCTTGAATCCTATTTGAGTTCATCTCAGGGTAAATATGTGTACAATAAATATTATGTATTTCCCCGCTCATTTCAATCGGCTTATCGTTTCTCAACAGCAAAAAATGGTAAAATCTCAGATTGGGACGATTTCATAAAAGAGAAAAGTCAGCAATATGATCTTGACTGGCGTTTGGTTACCTCACTCATCTATCAGGAATCACGGTTTCAGCCTGATGCTTCTTCATGGATGGGTGCGTTCGGATTGATGCAGTTAATGCCCGAAACAGCAGAAATGCTCGGTATTGACAGTACATCAACTCCGGAGGAGCACATCGAAGCAGGAATGAAATATCTCAAACAACTGGATGCGCGTTTTAAGGATATCATTCATGATGACAATCAACGGTTAAAATTTGCACTTGCAGCCTATAATGCCGGTTTAGCCCATGTTTTTGATGCAAGACGCCTCGCTATAAAATACAATAAAAATCCAAATGTTTGGGAGGATAATGTGGACTATTTCATCCTAAACAAATCTGATCCCAAGTATTATAAGGACTCAGTAGTCTTTTACGGTTACCTCCGGGGTGATGAATCCTATCATTACGTGAAAGAAATTCTAAATCGTTATGAGCATTATAAGAATGTGACAGAGTAATTTTTAACTGCTCATTAAACCGTATCTTATTTTCCACTTTTGCTGAGCCTGGATGCGGAATGCCGGTCAGGATTGTCCATCCATTTTGT
>RZYY01000005.1 GCA_009930115.1 Sphingobacteriia bacterium
GATTTGTATTGCATAAATTTTTAATATTTCAGTAGTTGATTCAAATGCCTGTCATTTTATAAGGTAATTGATTTAAAACCAAGTATTTTCGAAATTACAACTGCGATAATTTTCATCAATCCGGATATAGGCTTTGTACGAATTATTTTTGATCCATTTTTTTACTGTCTCTGTTTTCTTTTGTTGCAATGCCCACATCTGAATCTGGTCGTAATCATCTTCAATGTTTGCCCGGTGCGGTTGAGTTCTGTTTTTCAGGAGGATTAGCCGGTATGCTTCGCTGCCATCTTCATCTTCCATCACAACCGGAGTGGAAATTTGTCCGACTTCAAGTTTGTCAATTACAAAAAACATTTTTGGATCAAGTTCATCTAATGACCATTGCGATCCACCCGTGTTTGGATTGATCATAATTCCATTATTGTTGCGCGAGGGGTCGGTTGAAAATTTCACCACGGCATCATCAAATTTCAGCGAATCGGTGCGGATCAGTTCTGCGATACTGTCAAGAAAAACACGTGCTTTATCAAGTTCTTCAGGTGAAACTCTTGGTTTGAGCAGAATATGACGAACCCGCACAAAGTCACCACGACGCTCAATACCCTGTATAATATGAAATCCCGCTTCAGTTTCAACGATATCTGAAACTTCGCCTGGGTCTAACTGGAACGCAATGGTTTCAAATTCGGGGTACAACTCCCCGCGGCCACGAAGGCCAATATCGCCCCCCTGTCTTGCCGAGCCCGGGTCTTCGGAATAAAGTACGGCCAATGCCTCAAAGCTTTCGCCGTTGATAACACGTTCACGATATTTTTTCAAACGTTCGCGAACCTGATGTTTTTCTTCAGGTGAGATAACCGGTTTTTTTACAATTTCGGCAAGTTCGACTACCGAACTTATCAGAGGGATGCTGTCGTGGGGAATTTCCCTGAAATATTTGCGCACTTCAGCCGGTGATACATCTACATGCTCTGTGATGGTTTGCTGTACATTTTCGACCATCATTTGCTTTTCTATTACCTCACTCAGGTCACTTTTAAATTCGGTTACTGTTTTATTATAAAACTGTTCAAGTTTTTCCTGGCTTCCAAACTGACTGATGAAATAGCGCATTCTGCGGTCCAGTTCGGCATTTACCTGATCTTGTGTGATGACAACACTGTCCAGTTCGGCCTGGTGGAGCAGCAATTTTTCAAAAAGTAGATTTTCGAGAATCAGGCATTTTGTGTATTCTTCACTTTCCTGAACACTTTCCTGCATGCGCATCTGAAGATATTGTTGTTCGATATCGGAAAGCAGGATATATTCTTTACCCACCACAGCCACTACTTCATCAATCACCACACCCGATGGCTCCTGCCCGATTGCTGGCTGATGATGCATAAGGAATATGAGTACGAATAGGGCTAATGTTATTTTTTTCATTTATTCTGGTTAAAAATATTCAAAATCATTGTTGTTTCCAGCCTGGTCATAAATTTCCTGGTGCATCTCCCTGATGAGTTCCTTTTTTCGTTTATTCAGAATGATAAGTCTGATGTTGTCTTTTACAAAAGATAGCGGGGCTGTTGTTCCTTTCAACCTGAAAGAAGTGAAGTAAATGAAATGGATGAAAGGGTCTTCTTCGATTTCCTTAAATGTATTTTGCTCCAGAAATGATTTTGAGTCATCAATCTGCAATGGAACTTTTGACACAAAACGAGTAAGCGGAATCCATTCTTCAGTAATCAATGCATAGTCTTCACTGTAATTTAAAGCGATACGGGTGAGAGAGTCCTGATGATGTTCAAAATTCTTTTTCAGAAATTTCCGGATTACAGGTACCAGAGAGGATTCAGCCCTCATTTTGATATAGAAAAACTGAACGATATCTTCTTTTAGAATAAAATTGTTGATGTTGGTCTGGTAGTATGTTTCAAGCTCAAAATCAGAAACAGTAGTGTCTAAGTTTTGGCGTATAAGCTCGCTTTCGTAGGCATAAATAATCAGGGAATTCCGATAATCCCTTAGTTGAACTGAGAAATCTTTTTTTTCGTTGGGAAGGTTTTTCTCGGCTTGTTGCAGAAGTAGTTGATTTTTAATCCAGTTATTTATGTAACTGTTGACAATCGCCTGGCTATCAGCGGGTGTTGCATCCATTGGAACTATTCCTGCAAGTTCGGAGGCGTAGAGATAATTGCCATAAACTCTTGCGACAGCTTGTTCGGAAGGTAAAAAACGGTTGTTGTCGCAAGAGTTTAATAGAAAAGCAAGGATAAAAAATGAAAGCTGCAAAAATCTCAATTCGGATGACTATTTTATTGTCGAAAGAACGTCTTGGTTCACGATTACAGTATATTTCCCCCTCAATTGTTTAAGCCACTCTTCTTCCAGATAATTTTGGTAATCAGCGGTTATAATTCCTCGTGCTTCGCTGAGGGTTTTGTGTTCGGGGGCAACCAAATCTTTAATTACAGCAAACCCAAATCGCTCTTCATTTTCCTGAACAATTGGGGAGATGCCTTTTTCCCATTCGATATTGTCGATGATAAATTCTTCATTTTTTGGGAATTTTTTTTCTAAAATGGTAACTGTGTTGTTTTCGTCAGTTCCGAAAGCTTCTTTTATCTGATCAACACTCAACCGCTCACTGGCCATATTGTGTGCTTTTTCGATTCCTTCCCGGGTGCTTGAAATGAAGAGAATAGCATCTGCACGATCACCCCAGATGTAATTATCCCGGTTCTTTTCGTAAAATTCTTTTAGCCCGGTAGTGTCTTTGATGGCCTTGCTCCATACTTTCTGGTCAGTAAGCTCAAACAACAGTATGCCATCGCGGTATTCTTTGACCAAAGCCCTGAATTCAGGGTATTTTTCTTCAAGACGTGCATCTTCATATTGAATGACTTTTTCTTCTGTAAATTTGTTAAAAATGCGATCAATAAACTGAGGAACAGTTTCTTTTGGGTTAATGGATTGATTTTTGGCAAGGAATTGAGCGAAGTCCTGCTGGTTGTATTCTTCTTTTCCCAATCTGGCAATGGTTTTATTGAGTCCTTCAGCCTGTTCAATAGTCCATTTGCGGCTATATATACTGGAGTCGATTACCTGGTAGAAAGCTTCAACGGCTTTATCATTCCGGGTAAAGCGGGCTTCTTCTTTAATCCTGTTAATGATTGCTTCTTTGCTGAGGTTGGCACGAATATCTTTGGTTAAGCTTTGTTTGAGGTTTTCTTTTTCATCTTCAAACGACCCTACTGGTTTTACATCAATCAGTTTGATAATATGCCAGCCGTAGGAGGTTAGAACAGGTTTTGAGATTTGTCCGGAATCTTCGATTGAGCGGATTCCGTCAATAAACTGAGGGACCATTCTGTTAGAGCCGAACCAGGGCAGAACGCCACCATTTACAGATGAACTTTTATCATCGGAAAACTTGCGCACAAGGGTATCCCATACAGCACCATTTTTTAAGGCATCATATAAAGAATCGGCTTTTATCTTCAGGGAATTCGTTTTTTCGTCGTTAGCCTCCTGTGGTAATTGTAAAAACAGGTGGGCAACCTGAACCCTGCCAAGAGCCGGTTTTTTATCCTGAAGCTTAATAAGATGGTAGCCAAATTGTGTTCTAACCGGCATTGAAACTTCTCCAACATTCAATTTGTAAGCTGCTTCTTCAAAAGGATAAACCATATCGAAAACAGAAAAATATCCGATATCGCCCTTATTTCCCTTACGTGCCGGCTGGAAACCACGGGCAGGCATATCGCGTGCTGACGGATCATCCGAAACTTCCATGGCAACTTCGCCAAAGTCCTCTTTATTTTCAACAATTCTTTTTCTGATCTCCATAATTTTATTGTAGGCTTCCAGGGTGTCAGCAGGAGGTGCATACTGGTCGATGCTGATGAGAATGTGGCTTGCGCGAATGTCTGTGTTTTTCCGTGCGTAAGCTTCATGAAGCAACTTTTCATTCAGTTTATCATCCACGAAATAAGGCCTGGCTAATTGATCGCGATAGCCTTTCAGCTCGTTGATAAAAGAGCTGACTGTGTCCAGTCCAAGCTCTTCTGCTTCTTTTACTTTCAGTTTAAAATTGATGTAAAGATCAAGGTATTCTTCCAATGATTTCCGGTCAAGAACTTCACCTTCGACATTGTTTTTTTGGTAAACCGACATGAATTCAGAAACTGTGATATCCTGATTGCCGATTTTTAAAAGAACCGGGTCAGAAGTTTTTTGAGCAGCAAGAGTAACAGCAGTAATTGATATCAATGCGGTCAGCACTATTGATACAAGAGATTTTGATAAAAGGGTTGTTTTCATCGAATAACTTACTTTTTTCATGTTTTGAGATTGTTTATGTTTTTTGTGATGATTTACGAAGAAAAGCTTTGATTATTTTATGCCGGAGTGTTAATAACAGCTAAAACTTGCTATAGTTGGGTGCTTCGCGTGTGATGGTGATATCGTGCGGGTGACTTTCGGCAACTCCTGCAGCAGTTATTTTAATAAAGCGTGCTTTTTGCAGTTCACTGATATTGTGTGATCCGGTATATCCCATTCCGGCTCTCAATCCGCCCACCAGTTGATGAATAACTTCGCTTAGCGTACCTTTAAATGGAACTCTTCCAACTATTCCTTCGGGGACGAGTTTATTAATATCTTCTTCCATATCCTGAAAATAGCGGTCTTTTGATCCTTTTTGCATTGCTTCGATAGAGCCCATTCCCCTGTATGTTTTGTATTTGCGTCCTTCAAAAATTATGGTGTCTCCCGGTGATTCGTCCACACCGGCAAAGAGCGAACCGGCCATGATGCTGTGTGCGCCGGCTGCTATGGCTTTGGCAATGTCGCCGGTATAGCGGATTCCCCCGTCAGCAATGATGGGTATACCTGTATTTTTTATTGCACGTGAGACTTCGTAAACTGCTGAAAGTTGCGGAATTCCGACGCCGGCAATGATTCGTGTTGTGCAGATTGAACCCGGCCCAATACCAACTTTAACCGCGTTGGCACCTGCTTTAACAAGATCGCGGGCTGCTTCGGCTGTACCAATATTTCCTACTACAAGTTGCAGGTCAGGGTACTTTTTTCGGATGGCTTTTGTTGTTTCTATTACTCCTTTTGAGTGTCCATGTGCTGTATCAATCACTATGGCATCAACTTCATTTTTTACAAGTTCGTCTGCTCTGTCAATGGTATCAGCGCTTATTCCAACTGCTGCAGCTACTCTCAACCTTCCTCGTTCGTCTTTACATGCATTAGGTCTTGCTTTGATTTTTATAATATCTTTGTAAGTAATCAGCCCGACAAGTTTGAATTCTTTATCAACTACAGGGAGTTTTTCAATCTTATATTCCTGAAGAATATCGCCTGCTTTTTCAAAATCAGTGAACTCGGTGGTTGTTACCAGGTTCTCTTTTGTCATGATTTCTTCCACAGGCCGGTGGATATTTCTTTCAAAGCGCAAGTCACGGTTGGTGATAATTCCCATGAGCTTGTTTTCTTTATCCACCACGGGGATACCTCCTATTCCATATTCTTTCATGATGTGAAGAGCATCTTCAACCCTAGCGGTCTGATCGAGTGTGATGGGATCGAGAATCATGCCGTTTTCAGCGCGTTTTACTTTTTTAACCTCAATGCCCTGGGTTTCGATGTCCATATTTTTGTGTAGTACCCCGATTCCTCCTTCCTGGGCAATGGCAATGGCGAGCTTGTGTTCCGTCACTGTGTCCATGGCCGCTGATACGATTGGAATGTTCATGCGGATGCCGGTGGTAAAAAATGTGGTTAATTCCACTTCCCGCGGGAGGATTTCACTGTAGGATGGCAGCAGTAACACGTCATCGTAAGTAAGTCCTTCGCCAGTGAATTTGTCTTGATATTGAACCATTTGCATTTTTTATAAAATTGTCGCAAAAGTAGGAAAATTACCTGACAGTTACACTTATCTGTTTGTCATATTGCGATATTTGATTCATTAATTTTGCATTAATGTCTTATTTTGCAAAATCAAATGGATAACAACGGCATGAAAAACGAAATTAACAGATTCAATATCAGGGTTTACGGAATTGTCTTTGACCATAAGGGCAGGCTTTTACTTACTGATGAATTCAGACTGGGTATCCGGATGACTAAATTTCCGGGCGGAGGCCTTAAATTTGGGGAAGGCACAATTGACTGCCTTCGACGTGAATTCATGGAAGAACTCAATCAGGAAATTAATGCGATAGAACATTTTTATACTACTGATTTTTTCCAGCCCACAAGTTTACTCGCTGAAACCCAACAACTAATCAGTATTTATTATAAAGTTCAACCTATTGCAACAGAGCTTATTCCTTTATCCGAAAAACCTTTTGATTTTGAAGATATTGATGGAGCTCAAAGTTTTCGTTTCGTCGATTTGCAGGTAATAAATCCTGAACAACTTACTTTCCCCATTGACAGAAAAGTATTGTTGATGCTCAGGTCCGGTAAATAAAAAGATTGGGATTTTTTTTGTAACTGACAGAACAGCAAGTGATAAGTAGTAAATAGATAACCCCTAAAGAAACTTTTCCCAGCAAACATTTCTTTACCTTTGCAAACGCATTTTTATTACCGTTATGGAAAGTTCAAAAAAAGAAGGTCGTTACAGAAGAATTTATGAGCAGTTGAAAAAACTTCTTGAGGCCACCTCAAATCAGGATGCACGTATGGCAACGGTTGTAGCAGTGTTGCATCATAAAATGGACTATTTTTTCTGGACGGGTTTTTATTGTCTTGACAATGGCGTTCTAACTGTAAAAACCTATCAGGGGCCGGTTGCCTGTCAGGTTCTGAAAAAAGACTCGGGGGTTTGCTGGGCAGGGATAAATAGCAATAAGACAATAGTTGTTCCTGATGTTCATAAATTTCCCGGGCATATTGCCTGCGACGCACGCTCCAAAGCTGAAATTGTTGTTCCAATCCGGAATACATCAGATGTAGTTTTCGGCGTCCTTGATGTGGATAGTCGTGAAATAAATTCTTTTGATGAAACCGATGCCCGATGGCTCGAAAAAATAGTATTGCTTCTATGACTTTACGCAGATGAGTTCATTACCTGAAATATTGATCCTTGTATTGGTAGCACTTGCTGTTTCAGCGAATGTTTTCTCTGCAATGTTTTTAAATGGTTTTCTTAAAACATTGCCGTCCGGACGACTTTTTGTAATCGCATTGATGGTTGCAATAATCATTGGGGTTTTGGGAACGATTGGGCTGTTTTTGGGTTATACAATCCGTCTTTTTACAGGGAGTTATACCAGTTGGTTGTCGGCAATTATCATCCTGATGCTTGGGTTGAAACTTGTGATAAAATCGTTTAAACCCAAGTTTAATGAAATGAGTTGGGAGATGAATAAATTAGCTGTATTAATTGGTTTTTCGATAGCTTCAGGAATAAATTTTTTACTGGCCGGTATGTCAATGATTATTTATCATTTGACTCCGTTAACTGTTTTCCTGGTTTTTATTGTTGTTTGTATTCTGGTAGCACTCACAGGCATCTTTGGTGGGAAAAAAAGTAAGAACTTTTTGCTGGCTGCGCGCGTGGAATTGGCCGGAGGTATTATGCTAACCGGCATAGGAATAATACTTTTAGTAAATCTGTTTAAAATGATCTAATCAAAGGTTTATGGACAAAATCCTTGCAGTAATTGTTTTGTATTTTTCAGGATTGGTGCTTAATGCTCAAATTCCAGGTGGCTATTATGATTCAGCTTCAGGCCTCAGTGGTAGCAGTCTGCAGCAGGCATTGCACAATATTATTGATGATCATACAGTGGTTACTTACAGTGAACTTTGGGACTATTTTCAGCAAACCGATAAAAAATCAAACGGTAAAGTCTGGGACATTTATTCTGATATTCCCGGAGGGAATCCGCCTTACGAGTTTACTTTCATTGTCGATCAATGTGGTAATTATTCACAGGAAGGTGATTGTTACAACCGCGAACATTCTTTCCCAAAGAGTTGGTTTGGCGGTAACATTTATCCGATGTATTCAGATTTGTTCCAGATATACCCTACTGACGGATGGGTAAATAATAAAAGAGGGAATTTTCCTTATGGTGAAGTGGGTATTGCTTCATGGACTTCAATGAACGGATCAAAATTAGGTGAATGTAATGTGAGCGGTTATGCCGGAACTGTATTTGAACCAATTGATGATTTTAAAGGTGATCTGGCCCGAATGCATTTTTACATGGCTACACGTTATCTTGGAGAAGACAGTAACTGGCCGGGAAGTGATGCTGTATATGGTGCACAGATGAAAGAATGGGCTCTCAACATGTTACATTCGTGGCATCAGAACGATCCTGTCAGCACCAAAGAAACAGACAGAAACAATGTGGTTTATCAAATTCAAAACAACCGTAATCCATTTGTTGATCATCCTGAATTTGTCGATCTGATTTGGTTTTATTCAAGTACTGACAATCAAAATAAGTTATTATCCAACTTTCGGATTTATCCTAATCCTGCTGAAGATTTTATTACAGTTGATTTAAGTGCTGATCAACCCCATTGTGATTACCGAATTACAATAACTGATCCAACCGGCAGAATAATTTTTGAAGATTATTATCACGGTAAAGAGAAATATCAAGTTGATATTTCCACGTTATCTGAAGGTTTTTATTTTATTACTATTTCGGAATGCAATAAACGGATATCAGACACCTTCAAACTGATAAAATAAAACCTGTAAGACAGTAATAAGTGTTGAACCAAAGAAAAGAAAACAAAGTGGCAAAAATTCGAATTACAAAGGCGTATAAATTTGATATGGCGCATGCTCTTCCGGGGCACGACGGGCTTTGTCAAAACATTCACGGTCATTCCTATGAACTGCTGGTTACCCTGATCGGAACCCCGATAGGTGATCCTCAATCTCCCAAAAACGGAATGGTAATCGATTTTAAAGATCTTAAGAAAATCATAAAAGATCTTATTGTGGATGAGCTTGATCATTCACTAATTTTAAGAAACGATACACCTTCAGGATTGCTAAAGGAGCTAAAATCGAACTATAACCGGCTAATACTGGTTAATTACCAGCCAACCAGTGAAAATATGATTATTGATTTTGCCAACCGCATTCGAAAAGAACTACCTGAAGACGTCAGGCTGCATCATCTGAAACTGTGGGAAACAGTTACTTCCTATACTGAATGGTATGCTGAAGACAATGAAGAGGGTGAAATAGCGAAATAAAAATCAGAACAATCAGTCCAGACGGGGGAAATTAATCCTGTCTTTTATGATAAAGGCATTGGGATAATCACCTGAAATTTTTTGGAGATATTTTTCGGCATCGAAACGGGTTCTGAAATCTCCCACCCGCACCCGATAATAGGGTTCGCTGAATGAAACGTAAGCTTTTTCTTCAGGGTAAAGCATCTGATATTTTCTTGCTGCTTCATTGGCTTTGCTCAATGACTGATTTCCGGATTCAAAAAAAATATGGATGCGGTATCCTTCAATTCCTTCTGATTGTCGGTTGTATTCGATATGGCGTTTAAGAATTTTGTCAACTCTGTCATCGCGATGAATAACAATATGCCCTTCTGAAAACGAGTCCTGAGATGCTGTTTCGCTCCGATAATGATCATTCTGGGAGGCCAGTTTACCTGGGTGGATGATAAAGAGAAAAAATAATAAAGTGAGAAAACGAATCATTGAGAGAATAGCTTCAATTAGAAAGTTTTATTTGCATCAGCAGCATGAACGCTGAGTACCGGGATGGGTGAATGATTTACAATTTGTCTGGCATTTGGACCGATGATGCCGTTACTTTGATTATCTTCCTGTTCTGTCATGATGGCGATCAGATCAGCCTGAATATTTATGGCATAATCAATCACTGATTTGGTAGCATTTTGGGTTTGAAAATGTTCGTGAACAAAGGAAACGCTTTCTTTTTCAAAGTATTTTATTGCTTTATCGGCAAAATTTTCTACCCTTTTGTGCATGGTTTTCAGATTAGTAGAATAAATGCTGATAAGGTGTATTTCTGCCCCGGTATGTTTTGCCAAACAGGCAGTAACGTTCAGTTTTCCCAATGTATTGGAAGAATTGTCAACAGGCATGACAATTTTCTGGATATGGTCTTTGATCTCAAATTTATTCCGAACAGTGATTACCGGGCAAAAAGCATGGGCTACAATCCGGTTTGCGTTGCTTCCGATCCAGTATTCTTCAAAACCTGAAACGCCATGTGATCCTGTGATGATAAGGTCGGCATTTTTTGATTGGGCAAATCCAACAATTTCCTGATAAATTTTTCCTTTACGTAGTTTGTATTCAAGTTTCCCTCCGGTAAATTCAGGCTTGAACTGCTCGGTCAGCTCGTTGAACCGACGCACAACCTCAGTGCGGTAACTCTCAACGGAAATGGAATAGATTGAATCAGGTTCGGAAGTTTTGTCCACCCATACCATGATAATGTTAGCCTTAGCACTATTGGCTAATTTTATGGCATATTTCAGGGCATGTATCGAACCGCCCGAAAAGTCAACTGCTACGATGATATTCTTCATAATGATTATTCTGTAAAGGATTGTAAAACACTGCTTTTTTTCAGGTGGCTAAAGTACAAATTTTTAGAAATTGCTGCTTTGTTAATGTAAATACAAGCTGTTAAAAGCAGCTTTATGGTCGGGTTTTTCTTATCCGACAGCCAATGAATAAAATCCTTATTATCAGCTTAAATCAAAGATTGGAGGGATTTTCTACATTTGCAAAAAAATTAGTATGTGGTACAGCATCATATTTCTGATTGTCGGATTTGTTGTATTGGTAAAAGGAGCAGATTGGCTGGTTGAGGGCGGGTCAGCACTGGCCCGGAAACACCATGTTTCCGATTTGGCGATTGGATTAACAGTGGTTGCGTTTGGAACTTCGATGCCTGAATTGGTCGTTAATACTTTTGCAGCATTCCAGGGACATTCGGGTATTGTTTTTGGAAACATCATTGGCAGTAATATTTTTAACATTTTTGTTATTTTAGGTTTAACCGGATTAATCACTCCGTTAGTTGTCCAGTCGAGCAGTGTGTGGAGAGAAATCCCGTTATCATTTCTGGCTATAGTAATACTTTTTGTTTTAACCAATGAATTGGTTTTTTCTGAAACCAATGTTTTGTCAAGGGTTGATGGATTATTACTGCTTGGGGCGTTTGGAGGATTTTTGTATTATGTCTTCAACCAGCTAAGTCATGATGAATCCATTCAGCCAATGGCGATAAAAGAACTTTCAACTTTACGCATTTGGATTTACCTCTTTGCCGGGCTTGGATTATTAGTGCTTGGTGGCAGACTTGTGGTTATAAATGCGGTAGAGATGGCCACTCTTCTGGGTATGAGTCAAACCGTGATCGGGCTGACTATTGTGGCTGCCGGAACATCCCTGCCGGAGCTGGCTACTTCAGCAGTAGCTGCGGTTAAAAAGAAAAATGATATTGCTGTTGGCAACATCATCGGATCAAACATATTCAATATCTTTTTCATTCTCGGTGTAAGTGCACTGATCAAGCCTATTGATTACAATCCGGCTTTCAATCAGGATATTTTTTTGCTGGGATTGGGAACTTTGTTGTTGTTCATAGCCATGTTTTCGGGAAAACGAAAAAAACTCGACCGGTGGGAAGCCGCGATTTTACTGATATTATATGTTGCCTACACTGTCAATCTAATCTTAAAAGCCAGTTAAATCACCTTGAAAAGTTTAACCAGTTAAAAAAGTGTTATGAAAGAATTAACAGCATTTTCGTGCCTCCCTGAAAAATTGCTGAAATATCCCAATTATCATTGTTTTTCCGTTGTCTGGATTAACAGCAATAATTAACCCCGCAGAGAATTTTCTACTTTTGTCAAAAATTACTGTTCTGATGAAAAATAAAAATCTCGACGCTACTGCAGAACATTTAACGCCTGGTGAAAAAGAAATCGAAAAAGTCCTCCGACCGAGTCATTTCGAGGGTTTTGCAGGTCAACTTCAGGTGGTGGAAAACCTGAAAGTGTTTGTAGAGGCTGCCAGACGTCGCGGTGAAGCACTTGATCATGTGTTGCTTCACGGCCCTCCGGGATTGGGTAAAACTACGCTTTCTCATATTATTGCCAATGAACTTGATGTTGGTATTAAAGTATCATCCGGACCGGTGTTGGACAAGCCGGGGGATCTGGCTGGTTTACTTACCAATCTTGAAAAAGATGATGTTTTGTTTATTGACGAAATCCATCGCCTCAGCCCGCTGGTTGAAGAGTATCTGTACTCGGCCATGGAAGATTACAGAATAGACATCATGATTGAGACCGGGCCAAATGCGCGCAGTGTGCAAATTACCTTAAATCCTTTTACACTCATTGGAGCCACAACGCGATCAGGATTGCTGACGGCTCCGCTACGCTCACGGTTTGGCATCAATCTGCGCTTGGCCTATTACGATGCTGAAACACTGTCTGGTATTGTAAAACGTTCGGCCGGAATTTTACGGGTTGACATCACGGATGAAGCTGCTGACGAAATTGCACGCCGCAGTCGGGGCACACCTCGTATCGCCAATCTGCTTCTTCGCCGTGTTCGCGATTTTGCACAGATCAAAAGTGACGGTACCATCAAAATTCCCATCGCGCAGTTAGCCCTTTCGGCACTTAACGTTGACAAACATGGTCTGGACGAAATGGACAACAAAATTTTGTCGGTGATCATTGATAAATTTGGCGGAGGCCCGGTAGGACTCACAACCATTGCCACAGCTGTCGGTGAAGATCCCGGTACGATAGAGGAAGTTTATGAACCTTTTCTTATTATGGAAGGATACCTGATGCGCACTCCCCGCGGCCGTGAAGCAACCGAAACCGCCTATCGCCATTTAGGAAAAATGAAATACCCTGATCAGGGGCGATTATTTTAACCGTTGATAGATTTCCAGTTATCCTTTTTGTGTACAAGATAGAATAAACAGCCAGTATATCAGCTAAATGCGAACAAATTTTCGCATCATGAGTCCATCGTAGTAATCATTTCCGATTTTGGTATCTTTTTCCAGACGCGCAATGACTTCAAAACCGGTTTTGCGGTATAGCTGAACTGCTCCGGTATGGTCAGCCCTGACCATAAGATAAATGATCTCAATGAGATTTTCTTTCCGGGCACGTTCAAAGGCGGATTCAACCAATTGTACACCAATTCCTTTCCGGCGAAAACTTTCCAAAATTCCCATGTTCAACCAGGCAGTATGATTTAGTTTCTCAGCAGGATTGGAGGCGAGCACCAGAAATCCTGCCGGTCTTTTGTCAACCAATGTGACCATGACAAACGAACCATTTTGCCTCAGTATTTGATGGTAATAATTCCGAAAGTCAATGATTGAGTTGAACTTACGATCGAAATTATCACTCATAAATGGTGATGTAATGTAAATATGCCGAAAAATAGCATACAATTCATTTGTGTCAAAGTCATTAAAATCTTTTATTATCATGTAAATTACTGCTTTTGAAGGTTCAACAAAAAAGTGGTGATTTCACCCAGGGTCATTTTCCTGTCAACCCCGGCTATTTTAATGGCTGCTTCAGGCATAACGGGTACTTCAGCTTCTTGCGGGTCCTGAGCGATGGTATAACCGCCATTTTCCTTAATTTTTCCCATACCTTTGCTTCCGTCAGTGCTGGCTCCTGTGAGAATGATCCCGATAAGTCCGGAATGCCAGGCATCAGCTGCAGATTCGAAAAGCACATCAATGGATGGACGCGAAAAATTCACCCTTTCTTCAACCGACAGCGAGAAAGTAAAATCAGTTTCAACCAGCAGATGATAATTCGGTGGGGCAAAATAAACAGTGCCGGGTTGAATGGATTCCTTTTCATCCGCTTCTTTTACTTTTAACTGGCAAATATGATTGAAATGATTGACCATAAAGTTATCAGAGTTTGGACTTATGTGCTGAACAATAATTACAGGCAGGGGAAAATTGCCAGGCAGTTTGGGTAAAATCGTTGACAATGCTGAAATCCCACCTGCAGAAACTCCTATAACTACTGCGTTGTAATTCATTTTTTTGTCAGGGTGAAAATTTCCGGCGATATATTTTTTCTTTTTCGCTGATAATATCGAAAGCATCGGCTTTGGCTGCAAAACGGAGACTTTCTTTACTTCCCAGGCAAAGAAATCCTCCCGGGATAAGACTTTCGTAAAACAAATGGATTACCTTATTTTGTAATTCTTTATCGAAATAGATCAGCACATTTCTGCAAATTATCAGGTTCATCTCGCCAAAAACTCCGTCTGTTACCAGATTATGATCAGCAAAAACAATATTTTTTTTTAGAAAATCATTCATTTTTACTGAGCCGTAATGGGCATTGAAATAATCTGAAAAACTGGATTTTCCTGCACTTTTTTGATAGTTGTAGGTAAATTCCTTTACTTTTTCGATGGCATAAATCCCGTTTTTTGCTTTTTGAAGTGCAATCTGATTAAAATCAGTGGCATACATCTGTGTACGGTTGAGCAGCCCTTCTTCATGGAGCAGAATGGCCATGGAATACACCTCCTCACCTGTTGCACAGCCTGCATGCCAAATTTTTACAAAAGGATAGGTTTTAAGCATGGGAACTACTTCAGTGCGAACAGTCTTGTAAAATTCCGGGTCACGAAACATTTCAGTTACCGTGATGGATAAATCCTGAAGTACTTCCTGATAAAAAAGAGGGTCGTACAACAAAGGGTGGATCATAGCACTGACAGAGCTAAACCCGGATGTCCCCATCCGATGTCTTAACCGGCGGCGGATATGTGCCTTACCATAGTTTCTGAAATCATAACCAAATTTCAGATAAATGGCTTGCAGGAAAAGTTCAATTTCGATTGTTTCGTTTTCCTGCATCGGATCATTATGTTCATTTACTGGTAAAGCCATACTCTTAATAGTGACAGTAGTTTTGCTGTGTCAACCGGTTTTGTCAGGTAGTCATTAGCGCCGGCTTCAATGCACTTGTCCCTGTCGCCCTGCATAGCTTTGGCTGTAAGTGCAATTACCGGCATTTTGTTGGTTTTTGGATTTTTTCTGATTCTTCTGATTGCCTCGTAACCATCCATTTCGGGCATCATGATGTCCATGAGCACCAGATTGATGTCCGGGAATTGTTCCAATTTGGCAAGGCCTTCTTTTCCGTTGCGACCGACCTCGATTTTCAAACCTTTTTCTTCCAGCAGGCTGCTCAGGGCAAAAACGTTTCGCATATCGTCATCCACGATCAGTATTTTCTTGTCCTTCATAATGTCTTCTTTGCTATGTGTCATGCGCAGCATTTTTTGTTTTTCTTCGGGAAGGCTTGATTCCACCCGATGCAGGAAAAGAGTGGTTTCGGCCAGAAGCCGCTCGGGAGAGCGTACTCCTTTGATGATAATCCTGTCAGAATATTGCAGTAATCGTTCTTCGTCTTCCCGCGAGAGTTCTTTACCGGTGTATATAATCACCGGAATATAACTTGTTTCACCTTTTTTCCCTATTATTTTCAATAATTCATCTCCGGGCATATCCTTAAGTCCCAGATCGAGGATTATGCAGTCGAAATCGTTTTTGCGAAGTTGGTCTATAGCCTGATTGCCTGTGGGTACAGAAGTAATGCTGATGTCTTTGTCGTCAATAAGCTCTACAATAGCTTTGCGCATGTTGTCATCATCCTCGACGACCAGCAGTTTTTTGAAAGGTTTGGAGATATATGCTTCAATTTTGGAAAAAGCTTCTTCCAGATCTTCCAGACTGATGGGTTTGGTAAGGTAACCAATGGCTCCCATTTTAAGTGCTTCAATGCTTTTGTCTTTTCCCGACATAAAATGAACGGGAATATGCCGGGTTTCGGGATTATCTTTCAGCCGGTCCATAACCTGCCAGCCGTCAATTCCGGGTAAACCAATATCGAGTATGATGGCATCAGGCTTATAATAATCTGCATAGTGCAATCCTGTTTCCCCGTTGGGTGCAATCAGGCATTTGAAACCCTTTTCATGTGCCAGGTCATATAGAATTTTGGCAAAATTGTGATCGTCTTCAATAACAAGAATGAATTTGTCGCCTTTATTAATTACTGTCCGGTCGTCTTTGAATCCGTCGGTAAGATTATTCTGCATGTTTGGTGCAGTATGATTTTGTGGGTTGGCAGCTGATAACGTTTTGGTTATCACCGTCTCTTCTTTTTTATTATTGGTTGTTTGGGTTTTTAACGATTCTGTTTTTTCAGGTATTGAATCAGGTGTATGATGCTCTGTTTTTTCGATGGTTAGTGGTAACCAGAGTCTGAAAATGGTGCCTTTGTTTGGTTCGCTTTCAAGGGTTATTTCTCCTCCCAGAAGATGAGCCAGATTTCGTGAAATAGTCAGGCCAAGTCCTGTTCCTCCATATTTGCGGGAAGTAGTCCCATCAGCCTGGGTAAATGCCTGAAATATTACTTCCTGTTGTGCCTGTGGAATGCCGATCCCTGTATCAGCAACTTCGAAGACGATGGCATCTTTGTCGGAAATTTTTTTTGGTCTGTTTTTGTCCGCCGGATTTGATTTTAAAATGTTTAGATTGACACTTCCCTGATTGGTAAATTTAATAGCGTTGGCGAGTAAATTTCGGATAATCTGCTGTAAACGCTGGTTATCATTATGAATTGTTAAAGGTGTGTTGTTTGGTATATTCACCGTGAAATCAAGGCCTTTTTCGAGAGCCAGCGGGGCAAAAATTTCTTTTATTTCGTTTGAAAAATTAGTAATGGAAATTTTTTCGATATTAATCTGTAATTTTCCTGATTCAATTTTTGACAGATCAAGTATTTCATTAATTAGGGACAAAAGGCTGGCACCGGACGAATAAATAGTTTTTGCTGATTGTATTTGTTTTTCGTTTAGATTTCCATTTTTATTATTTGACAATACTTGTGATAAAACAAGGATACTGTTAAGCGGAGTGCGCAATTCGTGCGACATATTAGCCAGAAATTCCGATTTGTAGCGGCTTGCCATTTCAAGGTCGCGGGCTTTTTGCTCAATTTCAAGTTGTGCCTGTCTGAGAATTTCATTCTTTTTTCGGATATCATCTCTTTGTTTTTCGATAGCGTGGGTACGTTCCTGAAGCTCTTCGTTGGTTACGCGCAATTCTTCCTGCTGCGTTTGTAACTGTTGTTCCGATTCTTTAAGTGCAACGGTTTGTTCCTGAAGTTCTTCATTGGCTTGGCGCAATTCTTCCTGTTGCACCTGCAATTCTTCAGCTTGTTGCTGGGTTTTGGTAAGTAATTTTTCGAGTTCGGTACGGCTACGTGAAGTATGTAGACCGATTGCAATGGTTTCGCTTATGATAGAGATAAAACTCAGTTGATTATCGGTAAAAGTTTCAAAAGAACCCAATTCGATAATAGCGATGACTTCCTCATTAAAAATACAGGGTACCACGATAAGATTGCGCGGTGGCGCTTCACCAAGCCCTGAACTGATTGCGACATAATCGTCTGGCAGCTGACTGACGATGATGGGTTGTTTTTCGAGTGCTGCCTGTCCTATAATTCCCTCTCCTGCAGAATAATCACTCTTAATGTTTTTGCGATGAGTGAATGCATAGCTTCCCGTAAGTTTGTAAATTCCATTTTCATCTTTCAGGTAAATGGCACCTACTTTTGCCCCGAGAATATGACAAATTTTGCTGATGATCTTACGGCTCAGGTCAGTTACTTCCTGCTCGCCCCGCAAAAGGTCATTAATGTCGGTTTGGTTGTTTTTTATCCAGAGTTGCCTTTGTTTGTCTTCATTCGATTTTTTCAGCTCCGATGTCATGGTAATCAATGATTTGCCAAGTTCATCCTTTGCTGATCGCATGGTAATGCTTGTTTCGAGGTTGCCTCTGGCAATCTGGTTGGCCTGTTCTATCACTTCACTGAAGTTGGTAACAATCTGATTGATGGCAATAGCCAGTATATCCTTTTCGCTTTGCTGAGTTGCTTTTTGTAAAAAATTTCCTTCAGCGATGGCGGAAGCAACTTCAGTTTTTTGTTTAAGACTGCTTTGCAATGCCAGGAATGACTGCTGAAGTTTGCCAATCTCGTCGGTAGTTTCAGGTTGAATGTCGGTCGAAAGGTCGCCCAGTGCCAGGCTCTTAAGGTTTTCCACAACTTTCATCACGGGTTTTGAAATGGTGGAGGAAATATAACTTGAAGTAATAAAGGTGATAACGCCCAACGAAATGGAAATGAGTAAAATACTGATTAACAGAAGCCTGATGACAAAGTTGTTGAGATCGTTAATGGCAGTGGCAAAGCGGATTTCCATCAATGACATCTCGTACTTGGCCTGTTCAAGTTTTTCAAAGACTTCTTTTTCGTCGGGGTGTTCGAGAAACTCTATGATTGAAGATTTTACAAGACGCCCGTTTCTGTATGCCTCGTCAGCTACTGCCAAAGCGTCATTCATCTGCGGATTGTTGATGCGAATGGTAAGGCCGATCCTGCTGGCTAAAAGCCGGGCAATTTTTCTGTCATGATTAATAGTCGGGCCATAATTTTCAAGTAAAACATCCACGAACTGGTCAAAGGTTTTTTGTTCGAGCATTTCCTTCGATTTACTGAAAACAAATGCAATTTGAGCTGCCGAGTCGAGATGATGGTAGGCCCGCTGGAGGGTATTTTCGTTTTTATCGTAAAGATATTCGTAAAACAATTGTACTCCGCTTCGATAGTTCACGTCATGAATTCTTTGTTCGGTAAGCACAAGTGTCAACACCCTGGTTGTGCGTAATAGATAATAAGATGCAAAACCAATCAGGAAAATGCTTAGCAGTGCCACAGAGGTCATAGTATTAAGCCTGCTTCTGATTCTAAGGTTCAAAAACCATTTTTTCATAATTTTCCGGTTTAGAAAATGTGTTTATTCTGCCAGGTTAAAAATTCGGAGTATTTCGATAATGCTTTTCAAAGCTATGGGTTTTGTGATATATTCGTCCATGCCGGCGGCAAGACATTTATCGCGGTCACCTTTCATGGCATGGGCAGTTAAAGCAATGATAGGTGTGTGTTTTCCCAGGTTCTTTTCTCTTTCTCTTATGATTCTTGTCGCTTCAAAACCATCCATTTCCGGCATTTGGACATCCATAAAGATGATATCAAAATTTTCTGAAGTTGTGAGATCTGTTGCTTCTTTTCCATTTGATGCTGTGGTAATTACCAGTCCAATATTGGAAAGTATTGCTGATATCATTTTCTGATTGATGAGATTATCCTCAGCAAGCAAAGCAAGCAATGGAGTTTTAAGAAGCTGAACTCCCTTTTTACTGATGCCTGAGTCGCCGGTAGTTTTTTCGGGAATGCCTGAAATCAGGTCGTTGAGCACTCTGATCAGGTCATTTTGAAATATTGGTTTGACCAGATATTTATTAATGCCAAGTTTTAACAACTTATCGCGACTGATGGTAACATCGTCAGAGGAAAGCAAAACTATTTTTGGCAGAGGTTTGATGGTTTTGGACGAGTTAATTGATTTGACTGACTCCAATCCGTCCATTTCGGGCATATGAAAGTCGATGAGCATAATGTCGAATGGTGCTTGTTTTTCGATGGCGGTGTGTAGTTTACCGGCAGCTTCTTTCCCGCCTGAAGCCTCGTCATATCTGATTTGGTGGTGTTGAAGGAATCCTTTAATTATGTTTCGGTTGGTTGGATTATCATCAACTACAAGAACCTTCTTTTTTAACACTTCAGGATTCAGGTATGCAGCAGTCTTTGGGGCAGTGTCATCCGCTTTTTCGAGCCAGACATTGAAAGTGAACCGGCTTCCTTTTTTATGCTCACTTGTAACCGTAATATCGCCATTCATCATTTCCACAAGGCTTTTAGAAATAGCCAGACCAAGCCCTGTTCCGCCAAATTTTCTGGAAGTGGAGCTGTCGCCCTGGCTGAAAAGCTTGAATAGGTTTCCCATTTGGGTTTTTGGGATGCCAATTCCGGTATCTTTTACACTGAATTCCAGTTCAACTTTATTGTCAACAGTCTGAAGTTGTTGAACCTGGATCAGAATTTCTCCATTTTCAGTGAATTTTACTGCATTACCGGCAATATTGAATAGCACCTGCCTCAATCTGACAGGATCGCCTTTGAAATGATCGCGTGTACCACGCGAAATATCAAGGATGAGTTCAATATTTTTTTGTGCTGCTTTTGCTGCAAGCGGGCGTGTAATTTTTTCGATCATCTCGCGCAAGGAAAAGTCAACATGATCGAGTTCGAATTTGCGGGCTTCAATTTTTGAAAGATCAAGAATATCATTGATAATGTCGAGCAAAGATTCTCCGGATATTTTGATGGCTTCAATCCGCTCTTTCAGTTCGGTTTCGTGTTCGCTCATGAGCAGAAGTTCTGCCATTCCAATAATGCCATTCAGAGGGGTTCTTATTTCGTGACTCATATTGGCCAGAAACTGGCTTTTTGCATTGCTTGCCTGTTCGGCCATTTTTTTTGCATTAAGCATTTCTATTTCAGCTACTTTTCGGGCTGTAATATCACTGATAAAAGTCAGCAGTGCCTGCTCTCCATCCCATTGAATGGGAACTGCGTTTATTTCGGCCCATTTTTGTGATTCTTCGCCGTCAATGATTTTTACTGTTAATCGGTGGTTAATGATTTTTTTATCATTTGGATTGTTGAATTTTTGCTGAATGGTTTCCCAGAAACCTGGATGGATAAATTCAGAAAGTTGTCGTTGTTTTATGTTTGTTTTTTTACCTAAAAGAATTTCACTAGTTTTTGGATTGTGAAACAGGATGATGCCGTCGCGCATAACAAAAATTCCTTCATTCACATTCTGAAAAATGTCGCGGTATTTTTGTTCGCTGTTACCAAGGCTTTCCTGCGATTTTAAAAGCTCGGATATTGTCCGTTCAAGTTTGATTGTAAGCTCTTCAAGCGCATTTTTTTGTTTGTGGAGGTCAATGAATACATTTACCTTGCTTTGAAGAATTTCTGGTTCAATGGGTTTAAAAAGATAGTCAACTGCACCGGTATCATAACCTCTGAAAATATGTTTTTTTTCTTTGCTGATAGCGGTGATAAATATGATGGGGATGTGCTTGGTTTTGTGCGAACTTCGCATGAGCTGTGCTGTTTCAAAACCATCCATTCCGGGCATCTGCACATCCAGGAGAACAAGAGCAAAATCATAATCAAACATCAGTGCCAGTGCTTCATTTCCTGAAAGAGCCTTTATCAGGTTTATTTCAGGTGAATCAAGCACCTGTTCGATAGCCAGAAGATTTTCTGCTTTATCGTCAACTGCAAGAATGTTTATTTTTTTTGTTTCAGACATATTTTTAATGCTAAAATACTTTTTTCAGGCAGATCACTAAATCCTATATGTTTTATTCCTACTGTTTCATTGTTTTATTACTCTCCAAGTTTCATTTTGATGCGGGAGGTAAGAATATCAATAGCAACACTGTTGGCACCTCCCTGCGGAACAATAATGTCGGCATAACGCTTGGTTGGCTCAATGAATTGCAAATGCATTGGTTTGACAAAGGTTTCGTAATGCTGCAATACATCCTGTATTGATCGTCCCCGTTCAATCAGATCACGTCTTATGATCCGTATCAGACGGTCGTCAGCATCTGCATCAACAAATATTTTTACGTTGAATTTATTACGAAGTCTTGCATTGGTAAGGATCAAAATGCCCTCTACTATAGTTACTTTTGTGGGGTGTAAGGTTACAGTTTCGGGAGAGCGGGCACAGGTAACATAAGAGTATATTGGTCGTGCAATTGGTTCACCAGTGATAAGCTTATCAATGTGCTTATTGAGTAATTCAAATTCAATGGAAGCCGGATGATCGAAATTAATGCGTTTTTTGTCTTCGTCCGAAAGGTGTCCGTTATCTTTATAATAAGCATCCTGCGAAATAACAGATACTGAATTTTTGGGAAGACCTTTGATAATATTCTTCACTACTGTTGTTTTGCCTGATCCTGAACCGCCTGCAATGCCAATAATAAACATAAATGGTTTTTTGGTTCAAAAGTAAACTTTATCCGGACATGTATTAGCATACCTTCCGCTGTTTATTTTTTTATCTTTGGAGCATGGTCAGATTTGTCTTTATGAATGGTGAAATTTGATTCTTTTTTTGTTTGAAATCACAATTGTTTTGATTTTTCCAAATGGTGCTGCCTTATAAGTTTTTACTTTAAAATTTTTTACATTTCGATGCTAAAGCAAGCTGCTGAAAAAGCACCATCTTCGGGGGGCACATTTCGGGTAGCCTTTAATCACGGTCAGCCAGACGGCGGAGAGAAATCTGAACCCGTTAACCGGGCCTAATGATTTTTTACCTAAAAAATATCCTTTTGCCAAATTAAAAACAATCGGAGTTAACATTGCGGGAGCAGGGTTCGCAGATTAAAAGGATTTCGCAAAAACAGTAATGTTTGATTATTCTTGCCCTTCATCAATGATAAGCTTGAATCCCGTGCCATGAACATTAACAATTGAAACAGAAGGATCAGGTGAAAGATATTTTCGAAGTCTTGCAACGAAAACATCCATACTCCGTCCTGAGAAGTAGGTACTTTGTTTCCAGATTTTTCCGGTAGCTTTTTCTCTTTCTACAAGGTTGTTTTTATTTTCCCATAAAAGTTTTAGCAACTCTGCTTCTTTACGGGTCAGGTATGTTTTTTTATCATTGTAGCTTATCATGAGATTGCCCATATCGAAGGTTGTATTTCCCAATATCACAGTCTGGCTTCCTAAAAATCCGGGAGCACCTGCATTGCTGCAACGTTTGAGCACGGCTTTAATTCTCAGGTTTAATTCCTCGGTATTAAATGGTTTGGTAATATAGTCGTCACAACCCAGTTTAAAACCTTTCATCACATCTTCCTGAAGTGATTTAGCGGTAAGAAAAATGATGGGGATGTCCTGCCTGATTTCGCGGATTTCTTTAGCCAGGGTAAAACCGTCCATTTTTGGCATCATTACATCCAGCACACAAAGATTAAAATTTGTTTTTCCGAATATCTCAAGTGCCTCCTTTCCGTCACGGCATAATTTCGACTGGTATCCCTGCATGGTGAGATAGTCGCTTAGCAATATTCCAAGATTCAGATCATCTTCGGCTATAAGAATAGAGACGGGTAGGAGATTAGTAATCTGGTTTGTCATTTTTAATAAGGTTTTCTTTAAACGGTAAAAAGATTGTAAATGTGCTTCCTTTTCCGGGCGTGCTGCTTACCTGAATAGTTCCACGGTGTGCTTCAACAATTTTTTTTACATAATACAATCCAATGCCAAATCCTTTCACGTCATGCAGATTCCCGGTCGGAATGCGATGAAACTGAAGAAAAATTTTGTCGAGGTGTTGTGGCTCAATTCCGATTCCTTTATCTTCAACCAAAATTGTTACTCCGATGTTGTTGCTTCGGGTTGAGACTATTACCTGTGGGTTCCCCTGTGAGTATTTAATGGCATTGTCCAACAGATTTTGAAGGGTATTGGTTATATGATGTCTGTCAGCCCAAATTATGACATTCGCTGCATTTAGTCTGGTAATGAGCTCTCCGCCACGGTTTTTTACAGGTAGTTCAAATTTGTTGACTACTTCTTGAATTATCTCGTGTGCATTTATTTCTTTAGGTTTAAGGTTAAAATCGCTTCGCTCAAGTCTGGCTACCTGCAATACATGATCAACCTGATCGCGAAGGCGGTTATTTTCGTCGTGGATAATGCGTGCGTATTGGAGGCATTTGTCTGTTGTGTTCCGGATATTTTCGTTCATCAACATTTCGCTGGCAATGGTTATGGTAGCAATGGGCGTTTTAAGTTCGTGAGTCATATTGTTGACAAAGTCATTTTTCATCTCAGAAATCTTTTTTTGTTGGAGTAGCAGAGAGATAATGTACCAAAAACCAAGTATTATAACCAGCGTGAAAAGTGCCGACATGATAAGGTTTCCTTGCATCTGATGAAGAATGAAACGCTGCTGAGAGGGATAATAAACAGCCAGCATAAACTGATCTTCCTGATAAACACATGATACTGGAGATTTATGGGGTGATGTGAGGATTTCGAATTCTGAATCCCGGCAATTACACAGCAAAAGCTCATTGGTAGCTATTTCGTAAATCCCGTAATAAAGATCCTTCCCCGGTATAGTGTTGCTGAATTCAACCATGATCATAGAATCTACCAGAGCTGCATCCAGCGACTGCATGAATTGCTTGTGATACGAGAGACTTTCCATTTTTTTTGGACAATCCCGACTGGTAAGCTGAGTGCCTTGCAGGATCATGATTTGGTTAACAACCCGTTTCATTCCAACCTGAATGTTCTGATCGAGCAGTTCATGACGTAATCTGATGGCATTGCTTACCCACAGCAACTGAGTTACTATTACACCGATTAAAGCAAAAGAAGTTAATAGGATAACTATGCTGATTTTTTTCTTTTTCATAGGTCAAAAGTAAGTTGAGAATTTGTGGTCGGATGCACTTTTAACAAATCATTAACAGTATTTAACGAGTCGTTAACAATTGCAGGATTACCGCCCTGTATCTTTGCCGCATTAATTATTTATTGAAAATTATAAAACATCAAAATCATGAAAAAATTAGTATTATTATTCAGCCTGGCTTTTGCAATTGCAGCAGCTTTTTTTGTAGTAACCAAAACTCAGTATGCGAATACCACTGGAAGTGAACTGGCTTTTTTTGCTGACGATGCAATAGATGCTTACACTTTCAACGATGATGAACCTAAAAAAGCCGAAGCAAAAAAAGGAACCAGCAATTCAAAATGCCCTTCATCAGCCAACTGCGATAAAACCAAGTGTGCAGGCAAATCCGATGCAGGTGTGAAAAATGATTGCTGTACAGATAAAAACAAAACAACGACAGGCAATCCAGGAAAATCGGTATGCTGCTCAAAAGAAAAAGCAATACAAGAAACGGATAAAAAATAAGTTAGTTAGAGAGAGAGGTAATTTTTTCATTTCATTTTTTTGGCCCCGCCGCCCGGCGGGGTTTTTTTATTTTGCTGGCCACAGGCGGAATAACTTTTTCAATCGCATGTGTACAAAAGAAAATTTACCAAGGGACTTTGATTAATTGAATCACAGCAAGATTAGCTTTTTCCTGGCCAAGGATTATTTTACTTAGGATCAGATTTGTTTTTTTTGAAAGAATGAATCTTGATCCGAAAGGGACTATCTGTGATTTTGGATTTTTATGTTCCGGCTGATAACGGGATGGTGGTAACTTCCTGTTTTTTGCAGATTGAGTATTGGATTAATGCACGTTGTTGTTAAGATGCAATCCACATTCTTTATTTTCAGGTTTTTCCCACCACCACCGGCCGGCACGAACATCTTCACCCGGTTGAATGGCCCGGGTGCATGGCTGACATCCTATACTTGCAAATCCCTGGTCATGAAGAGGATTATAAGGAATGTTGTTCTGTTTGACATAGGTCCACACTTCTTCCTCGCTCCAGTTAAGCAGTGGATTGATTTTTATAAGTTGATTGCCTTCATCCCATTCTACTATTTTCATCTCCTGACGCGTAATTGATTGAGAACGTCTCAGACCGCTGATCCAGACATCAAGTCCCTGAAGTGCACGTTTTAGAGGGACAATTTTTCGAATGTGGCAGCACAGACGACGGTTTTCAATGCTTTCGTAAAAAAGGTTAATCCCTTTTTCTGCGATCATTTTTTCAACTTGTTCTCTGTCAGGAAAATATACCTCAATGTTAATTTTATACCTTGCATTGGTTCTTTCGATTAAATCATAAGTCTCAGGGAAAAGTCTTCCTGTATCAAGGGTGAAAATTCTGGTTGAAGGATCTATCCTGACAATCATTTCCGTAATAAGCTGGTCTTCAGCTCCCATACTCGAAGCAAATCCAATCCTGTTTTTGTAGTTTTTCAAAAAGTATTCAAGCACTTCATGGGTAGTTGAATTGATGAACCGTTCATTCAAAGCATCGATAGGCTTTTTTTCCATATTTTTATACGAATGAGTGTGTGCATGCAAAAGTACAGATAATTTTTAGTCGGGATATTTGCAACTGCACAAAACAAAGGATTCTCTGAATGAGTTGCTGTTGATCAGGAGGAAGAAAAGGCAGAGAATAAACAAATTGATGAAATCTATTTTATTCAGTGATTTGGTTGTGCAGAAAATGCAGCTTTAGGGTTGAATAATCGGAAAACAGATCACTTATTGAACGATTCGGCACCCCCAATAATTTCGATAATCTCGTTGGTAATTGATGTTTGACGGGCTTTGTTGTAGGAAAGCCTGAGATTTCGCAAGAGTTCTTTGGCATTATCAGTAGCCTTGTGCATGGAAATCATACGTGCACCATGTTCTGATGCGGCTGAATCGGCAAGCACTTCGTAAAACTTCAGATTGAGCCATTTCGGGATTAGTGTTTCCAAAACCTCTTCTATAGATGGTTTGAAGATATATTGGATTTCATTCTGTGGTTTCAGGTGGGATGATACGGATTGATGTTCCAGGGGCAAAAATTGACAGGTCGTTTGTAAATAAACTGCTGCATTTTTAAAACGATGATAAACGAGTTCAATGCGATCGTATTTTCCGGATCGGAAATCATGGATAATTTCATCTACGATGGTTTTAACAAGATTAAGGTTTAATTTTTCCACCAAGTCATCGTTACGCCGGTTTACTTTTATGTTCCTGATATCCAGATACTCAAAAAGTTTTTTCCCAACGGTAAAAATTTCAACATTTCCCTGTATGTATTGCTGATGGTAATTTTCAGCCAGATGCTGAATCACCATTTTCCCTATGTTTGTGTTGAAGGTACCGCATAATCCTCTGTTGGAAGCAATGGCAAGGAGAAGTATTTTTTCAGGTGGTCTTTGTTCGTTAAACAGTGTATTGATATGAGGTTCACTGGTTTGAAAAACATGGTGAATGAGTGTTTCCAATTTTTCTGCGTAAGGTCGCAAATCCTGAATGGCTGATTGGGCCTTTCGTAATTTTGAAGCAGAGACCATTTTCATGGCACTGGTTATCTGTTCGGTTGATTTTACCGATTCAATCCTTGTTCTTACTTCCTTCAGACTTGGCATGGGCGGGGATTAATGTAAATTGTTTTGAACAAGAAGTTTTCCTATTGTTTCGTTAGCAACCGCTTTCATGGTGTCTTCGTCTTCCGGAAGTAATTTCCCCTCACGTAAATTTTTCAGAAGGTTCTGATGATGTGTTTGCAGCACATTCATATATTGATTTTGGAATGCATTAACACCGTTTACCGGCAGGTTTTTGAGCAGACCTTTTGTTCCACAGTATATTATGGCTATCTGTTGTTCGACAGGCATCGGTTTGTATTGGCATTGTTTGAGAATTTCAACATTGCGTCTGCCTTTTTCGAGTATTGACAGGGTGGATGAATCAAGGTCGGAGCTGAATTTTGCAAATGCTTCCAGTTCGCGAAATTGTGCCTGGTCAATTTTTAAGGTACCAGCCACTTTTTTCATTGATTTTATCTGAGCATTACCTCCGACTCGCGAAACTGAAATGCCCACATTTATTGCTGGTTTTATACCTGCGTTGAAAAGACTGGATTCGAGAAATATCTGGCCATCGGTGATCGAAATTACATTTGTGGGGATGTATGCGGAAACATCACCGGCCTGTGTTTCGATAATCGGCAGAGCAGTAAGTGAACCACCGCCTTTAACGATGGGTTTGAGACTTTCAGGAAGATCATTCATTTGACGGGCAATCTCATCCGATTCAATGATTTTTGCAGCACGTTCGAGAAGTCGGGAATGGAGATAAAAAACATCTCCCGGATATGCTTCTCTTCCCGGCGGACGACGCAAAAGCAGGGAAACTTCGCGGTAGGAAACAGCCTGTTTTGAAAGATCATCGAAGACAACAAGAGCAGGATGTCCGGTATCTCTGAAAAATTCGCCTATAGCAGCACCGGCAAATGGGGCATAAAATTGCATGGCGGCGGGATCGGATGCTGTGGCTACCACAACAATAGTATAAGGCATTGCACCATTTTCTTCCAGTGTTTTTACAATATTGGCAACTGTAGATCCTTTCTGACCGGTGGCTACATAGATGCAATAAACAGGTTTCCCTTTTTCGTAGTATTCACGCTGGTTGATGATGGTATCCACTGCGATTGCAGTTTTGCCGGTTTGCCTGTCGCCGATGATGAGCTCACGCTGACCGCGTCCGATAGGAATCATTGCGTCAATGGCTTTAATACCTGTCTGGAGGGGTTCGTTTACAGGCTGACGGAAAATAACCCCCGGCGCTTTACGCTCAAGTGGCATTTCCCAGGTTTCACCTTTAATTTCTCCTTTGCCGTCAATAGGTTTACCAAGTGTATTAACCACTCTCCCCAGCATGCCGTTTCCAACCTGAATAGAAGCAATGTGCCGGGTACGTTTCAGCAGGTCTCCTTCTTTGATGTTGTGTGCTTCACCAAGCAGTACAATACCTACATTATCCTGCTCCAGATTAAGCACTATGCCCATCAGATCCCCTTTGTCAAATTTAACCAGTTCCCCTGATTCCACATTGGTAAGTCCGAAAATTCGTGCAATTCCATCACCGATCTGAAGCACTGTGCCAATTTCTTCAAGTTCCGACTCTGTTTTAAATCCTGCTAATTCCTGTCGAAGTATCTCGGTTACTTCTGCCGGTTTTATCTGTGCCATATGTTTGTTTGAATTTGCTTTTTCATAATTGTTAATATTCCCTGATATAGGGATTTTTTTTGAAATCTTTTCGTAAAAGATCAATTTGCCTGCGAAGGCTTGCATCGAAATAATGATGATTGAAATTGAGAATAAATCCGCCAATAATCTCAGGTTGCACCTTTTCCGCCAGATTTATGGTTTTGTGCGTTGCGGTGGAAAGCTTTTTCAAAATTTCGTTTTTTGTTTCACTGTTCAATGGTACAGCAGTTACCAGATTTACTGTAACTATGTTTTTGAATTCCTGATATTGTTCAACAAAGCTTTCGGCAATGCTTTGAATCAGGAAAGCACGTTCTTTTCTAAGCACTAGTTCAAGAAAGCGAAGGGATGTTTTGCTGATCTGATTTTCAAAAACAGCGCTGATAATCCTCAGTTTTTTATTTAGCGGGATTATCGGACTTTTGAGTAAGGTGCTGAGGTTTTTATTGTTTTTGACTATTTCGGCAACCAACAGCATATCCTGGTATGCCTGCTCAAGCTGGTTTTGTTCTTTAGCGAGGCTGAAAAATGCTGCTGCATAGCGTTTTGAAATAATCGTGATGTCCATATTCTGACGGGAATTATCTTAGTTTAGTTTAACATCCCGGATCAACTGTTCCACATACTCTTTGTGGGCATCCTTGTTGCTAAGCTCCCTGTTAAGCAGTTTTTCCGCTATATCAAGTGACAACTGGCCAATTTGGTTTTTCAGATCAACCATAGCTGCTTTCTTTTCAAACTCAAGCTTTTCTCTGGTTTTTTCGACAATGAGATCAGCTTCCTGGGTTGCTTTCTCTCTGGCTTCGGCGATCAGTTTTTCCTTAAACTGCATGGTGTCTTTTAAAATCCGGTCTCTTTCCATTTTGGCTTCATTGATGAGTTGTTCATTTGTCAGGTGCAGATTTTTTAGCTGCTCACGAGCGGTTTCGGCCTGCTGCAAAGCTTCATCTATCGAATCCTCACGTTCCTGAATGGATTTCATGATTGGTTTCCAGGCATATTTTCCCAATACCCATAAAACCACACCAAATGCAAGTGCCATCCAAAAAACCAATCCTAATCCGGGGCTGACCAGTTCCATAGTTTTATTCTTTTTTAATGATTGTTAGTGTGAATGCCAGATTAAATTTCCAAGTCTGAACGAAATTGCATAAAACGTTGAAAATTCATCAGTTACATTTGTTAAAACTGAAGTAATCATTTTTATCCAATACCCTGTAACTGATTTTGAAACAGATTACAGGAAAACAACCAGTAAACAAACCACAATGGCGAAGAATGCAAGACCTTCGATGAGAGCAGCCGATACGATCATATTTGACCGGATATCGCCTGCCACTTCTGGTTGACGTGCAATGGACTCAATGGCGGATATACCAATTTTGCCAATACTAAAACCAGCACCGGCTGCAGCAATTGCAGCAGAGAGACCTGCGCCGGCTTTTGCAAAAATTGTAAGATCAGCAGCCGCCTGTAATAAAATTGCGAAAAGTTCCATGATTTAAATGATTAAATTATTAGTGATTTAGATTGTTAAACATATTTTTCTTAATGTGTTTCTTCTGTGGCCATCCCAAAATACAGAGCTGAAAGCAGTGTAAATACATATGCCTGTATAAAAGCTACCAACAATTCAATAAAACTTACAAAAATGGCAAAGACTATTGAAACGGGAGAAATGATGTAACCAAATACTGCTTCTATATTTCCAAAAATAAAGATCAGACTGATGAAGGCAAGCATGATTATGTGGCCTGCAGTGATATTGGCAAACAGACGAATCATCAGCACGATGGGTTTGATAATTAAACCAACCAGTTCAATGATTGGCATCAGTGGGATGGGTAATTTCAGCATCCATGGTACGCCCGGTGTGTTGAAAATGTGCAGCCAGTATTGCCTGTTAGCTCCTAAAATGATGGTGACAAACGTAAACATGGCCAATACAAGCGTTACAGAAATATTACCGGTTACATTGGCTCCTCCGGGGAAAAAAGGTATTAATCCCAGCAGATTGTTCAGAAATATGAAAAAGAAAATAGTAAGAAGAAAAGGCATGAAACGCGCATATTTTTGCCCAATGGATGGTTTTGCTATGTCGTCCCGGATAAAAAGTATTATTGGTTCCAGTAGGGATTGTAATCCTTTAGGAGCTTTGTTTTTTCTTTTTTCATAGGCTTTGGCAATACGCAGAAACAACCAGATGAGCAATCCGGCGCTGATGAGTATTGAAAGCACATTTTTGGTTATGGAAAAGTCAAGTGGTTTTGGCTGGTCTGATACCTGCTTGATGATGTGCCTGGTTCTGAAATTATCTTCATCAGCTTTTACAATTATGCTTGAGTGTCCGCCGCTTTGTATTCCGAAACCTTTGTAAAGACTTTTCCCGTGATGGAATTTTCCTGACAGGAAAAAATGGAGTTTACCCTCATGCCAGAGTATTACAGGCAAAGGTATGGTAAGATGGAAATGTCCGACGTCAAGAATGTGCCATTCGTGAGCATCGGCAATATGATTAAAAATCATATCAGCAGCGTTGAACGCTGTTGTGGTGTCGGGCTGCTGTCCTTCATTGTCTGACCCCGGATTTTCAACTCCACAAACTGATGTGGTTATCAGAAAAGCCAGCAAAAGCAACAGTTGTGGCAGCATGCAACTTTTTGCCTTAAGTCTTTGCCGGTTTGTATGTTTCCAGGTCATCAGTTGTTTTACAATTTAAGATTTAGTCTGCCAGAACGATAATTTCGTTGTTGAGCACTTCCATGATTCCACCGTTGATTTCGATAAATTCTTCTTTATCATCGGTTTTTTTTACTTTGATTTTCCCTTTTTTTAGAACATAAATCATGGGTGCATGGTTGGACAATATGCCGAACAATCCGTCAATACCGGGTAGTTGAGCCCTTTTGACCGTGTTGCTGTAAATCAATTTGGTTTTGGTTAATACGCGGATTTTCAGACTCATGATTATTTCATTGATGATTAAGCAACATTTTCTTCAAGCATATTTTTCCCTTTTTCTTTGGCTTCTTCTATTGTACCAACGAGATTGAAAGCTGCTTCGGGATATTCATCAGTTTCACCGTCGATAATCATATTGAAGCCTTTGATGGTATCTTTAATATTCACAATTTTCCCGGGAATACCGGTAAACTGTTCGGCGACATGAAAAGGTTGGGAAAGAAATCGCTGAACTTTTCGGGCACGCCTGACAAGTTGCTTGTCTTCTTCCGAAAGCTCATCCATTCCAAGAATGGCAATGATATCCTGTAATTCTTTGTAGCGCTGAAGAATATTTTTTACGCGTTGCGCAGTGTTGTAATGTTCTTCTCCAACCACATGCGGTGATAGAATCCGTGATGTTGAATCAAGCGGATCAACAGCAGGATAGATACCCAGTTCGGCGATTTTCCGGTTAAGTACAGTAGTTGCATCAAGGTGGGCAAAAGTAGTGGCTGGTGCCGGATCGGTAAGGTCATCAGCAGGCACATACACAGCCTGTACTGAAGTGATAGATCCTCTGTTGGTAGAGGTAATTCGCTCCTGCATTAAACCCATTTCTGTTGCAAGAGTTGGTTGATACCCCACTGCCGAAGGCATTCGGCCAAGCAATGCAGATACTTCGGAACCTGCCTGGGTAAAACGGAAAATATTGTCGATGAAGAATAAAATATCTCTGCCACCGGATTCTTTTTCACCATCTCTGAAATATTCCGCCAGGCTCAGTCCTGAAAGTGCTACGCGGGCACGAGCTCCCGGGGGTTCGTTCATTTGCCCGAAAACCAGTGTTGCCTGCGATTTCTGAAGTTCGTTATAATCTACTTTCGATAAGTCCCATCCTCCTTTTTCCATTGATTTGAAAAAGTCTTCGCCATATCTGATAACACCGGATTCAATCATTTCGCGGAGGAGGTCGTTCCCCTCTCTTGTTCTTTCCCCTACACCTGCAAATACTGATAATCCTGAATAAACTTTGGCAATGTTATTTATCAGTTCCATGATAATCACCGTTTTACCAACCCCTGCGCCTCCAAAAAGTCCTATTTTCCCGCCTTTGGCATAAGGCTCAATAAGATCGATTACTTTAATACCGGTATAAAGTATTTCGCTGATAGTACTTAATTGCTCAAATAAAGGGGGCTCACGATGAATGGAATAGGCATGGTCGTCAGATACTGGTTTCAATCCGTCAATGGGTTTACCGATAACATTGAAAAGCCGTCCCCGAATGTGCTCACCAACAGGCATCCTGATCGGTCTGCCGGTATTGATCACTTTCATGCCCCTGAATAAGCCGTCTGTAGAATCCATGGCTACTGTGCGAACT
This sequence comes from Sphingobacteriia bacterium, assembly GCA_009930115.1. Taxonomy (GTDB): domain Bacteria; phylum Bacteroidota; class Bacteroidia; order Bacteroidales; family 4484-276; genus RZYY01. The sequence goes on from RZYY01000005.1 coordinate 33,092, forward strand.
GTGTTTTCACCAATGTCCTGCTGGGTTTCAAGAATCAGCGAAAATCCGTCAGGTTTTACAATTTCAAGTGCGTCGTGTATGTTTGGTAAGATTTGACCAGGGTCGAAAGAAACATCTACTACCGGACCAATCACCTGGGAAATAAAACCTTCGCTTTTGTTGCTCATTTATAGTAACTTAGATAAATTGGATAAAGTTAACAGCCAGCAAAGATAACTGCTAACTTTGAAGTTTAATTTATTTATTAAGAAATTTTTACAAAGGGGATTGTCCGACCGATTTTACTGGAGGCTGTTTGTCCTCTTTTCTTTTATTGGCTCTTCTGCATATTTATAAAGGGCTAAGTTGAGATAGTTTATTCTAAAATCAGTTTTTCGCATATTCCAGATATAGATCAGATATCGGGCTGAGTTTTCGGGGATGCGGTTGATTAGAAGTCCGGTTCTCAATGTGTCTGTTCCTGACTGCCAGTTATGGTTGTACCAGTTTAGCGGAATCCGTTCATATCGTAATTCATTTCCTGAATTATCCCTGATTGTAAAGACAATCCAACTTTCAAACAGAGGTGCCGGAGATTGGATTACCATATCGAATGATGCAAAAATACTCTGGTTTTTGCAGGTGTCGATACTGCCTTCTGAAATTGCCTTGTATTCGTCGCTGATTAAATCTTGACTGGTTATAAAATTTTGGGTTTTTATGAGCTGGCGCAAAGGTTTTTCTTTTCTTTTTAACAGATATAGCCCCGAAGCAGCATCCGAGTCAACAGAATCATAGGTAAGTAACCATGAAGGATTCTCAGAGGGATAGACAATCTGAAAATCAGCCTGATCGTCGGGATATGAACTGCAATGAATCATCAATGCCTGTGCTTTTTCTCGATAATTCAGGTAAGCCCAGCGCAATTCACGCCCTTTATAGCCCTGAATAACAGGTTGATAATTTTCTTTTTCTCCTTCATTTTTGATTGTGTGAAAAAATCTGTCAGGAATAGCTTCATTTTCAACTGAAATCTTTGAAAAATTCATCGATGTCAGAAACTGAACCGGGAAAAACAGCAAGGGTAATAAAACAATGATGATGAAAGGTCTGGAATTTTTTGGCAAAGTATCGGCGATAAAAAACAGGCTACCGGCAAAGAACAGGATAAACTGCATGCTTGTCCGGTCACCCGGATACAGTACCCCAAAAAGGTGGTGTTCAATAATGAAACCAATAATGTTTCCAATAAGTAAATAAAACATTATCCACCGGGGATTGAGTAGAAACCGTAGTGAGTTTTTCTGAATAATTGCTTTGTACAGTAAAAGACCAAAACCGGACAATATTCCTGTGAAGGTAATTAAAATATAGGTGCTGAGCCATTTAGAATGATCTTTGATGAGCATTTGGGTCAATTCTTTAACGGAGGTAGCCCAAAAACCTTCACTCCCGCCGAAGTCCAATCTACCGGCTGCATTCAGATCGAGCAGATAAATCACTGCTGCTGCAAGTGGAACAGCACCAAAAAATAAAATGAGCCAGATAACGGCTCTTGATTTTCTTTTTAAGGAAATGCGATTTATCAACAACAAACCCAAAATAACAATCATTGAGTTGATGTTGATTAAAATGGCGCTTACTGACAATATGATGAGCAACAATGCAAAAAGGTCAGTTTTAAGTTTTTGCCCGTTAAAAGACTTAATGGTAAACCAAATGCTCCCGGAAAGCAGGGTCATGGCCATGCCATAACCGCGTGACAGAGCAAAAAATTCGAGGAAGGTGTGAATGAATAATGCTGTTATTAAAAAACCCCACCGAAAATATGAGGATTGAAAGTAGCCGGAAATTTTCCAAAGAAAAAAGCAGAAAAATGGAAAGAAAAACAGGGTCGGAAGCCGTAAAGCCAGGGGTGATGAACCAAATAGTCGGAAGCTTATGAAGGTAAGCAGCGAGTTGAGCAAATGATTATTGGTGGTCCATTCGGAATGATAGGGCAAAAACCTGCCGGTTTGTACAAAGGTGAAAAATGTAGCTATTTCGTCGTGCATAGGTTGTACCAAAATAGCTCTGACAATCAGGTAAAGCCAGAGCAATCCCGCAATGAGGATAAAAATCCGGAATTCCTTTTGCATGGAATAACTTGATTTTGAGTCGGATAAAATTTTCATCAGACTAACATTTCTGAAACAGTGTAGGATAATCGAAGTTGTAAAATTAAGGGAAAAAATAAAGGCTGCATCACAAACAATGCAGCCTCAGAATTCTTCAGTCGGAGTGGCGAGACTCGAACTCGCGACCTCTAGACCCCCAGTCTAGCACGCTAACCAACTGCGCCACACCCCGATTTCATCTCATGTGAAATGACGATGCAAAAATACTTTTTTCTTAGATACTTTGCAGGGAAAATTTTCCGTAAAATTTTTCTCTGCTGTTAACTGCAATTCGCTCAACATTTACATTCATTATTTGTTAGTTAATTTGCATTTAATCAGGTTTAAAATAATTTTAAAACGGGTTTTTACTATCGTTTTCAATCAATGATCATGATTCAGGTTATGTAATTAATTTTACACTTTCGAAAAAGTAGAATAATAACTGTTTTTTACTGGAGTTAAAACAATTTTCTTTGCTAAATTTTTAAAAAGTGATACATGTCATTTACTAATAAAAAACTCATCAGGACTATTATTACACTGATATTGGTTTTCGTAGTGCTGGTACTAATTTTCTATCCAAAGCTGAAACCTTTGTTTCAGTCAGGCGAAGTGCCGCAAGGATCGGCTTTTGCCGGGGCAATGGGAGGAGGCGGCCAGCCATTATTTGCCAGTGGGTATATTATTGCTCCTACACAGATGAATGAGCTGATTTACACAACAGGCTCGCTCATCCCCGACGAAGAGGTTGAATTATCGTTTGAGACATCTGGGAAAGTAGTGGGAATATATTTTTCGGAAGGGACAAGAGTTGAAAAAGCTACGCTGCTGGCCAAAATTAATGACAGGCCTTTACAGGCGCAACTTCTAAAACTGAAAGCACAGCTTAAGCTCACAAAGGAACGCGAATTTCGTCAGCGACAGTTGCTGGAACGTGATGCTATCAGTCAGGAAAGTTACGATCAGGTGGCTACAGAACTTCAGTCGCTGGAAGCTGATATACAACTGGTTGAAGCACGTATTTCAGAAACAGAGCTGCGAGCACCCTTCGATGGGATAGTCGGGCTGAGAATGATAAGTGAAGGTGCGTTTGCCACTACCCAGACAAAAATTGTCAGACTGGTAAAAGTAAAACCATTAAAAGTTGAATTTTCGATTCCTGAGCGTTATGCCGGTGAAGTTACCCCGGGATTTCCGATAACTTTCGAACTTGATGGTATCCCACGAATTTTTAACGCAAATGTTTATGCTGTCGATCCAAAGGTAGATATGAATACCCGAACGATTAATGTCCGTGCTATTTATCCCAACCTCAATGAAGAACTCAAACCCGGTCGTTTTGCAAGTGTGAGCGCCTTGCTTTCGCAGATTGACAATGCAGTTTCTATTCCAACGCAGGCACTCATTCCGGAAATGGATGGTGAAAAAGTATTTATCTATAAAAATGGTAAAGCTCATCAGGTGAGAGTTACAACCGGGCTTCGCACAGAGTCGCATATTCAGATCAGAGAAGGGCTGAATTTTGGTGATACTCTGCTTACCACTGCAATTTTACAGCTCAGGCAAAGCATTCCTGTGCAGCTCGACACACTGGTTACCAATCAACCAAACGAAAGTGACACACTATGAGTTTATCATCTGTAAGTATTCAACGGCCGGTACTGGCAACTGTTTTTTCACTGGTAATCCTGCTGTTTGGTGTTATTGGAGCTACTTATCTTGGTATCAGAGAATTTCCCAGTGTTGACCCCCCAGTTATTTCAGTTAATACATCCTATCCGGGGGCCAATTCTGATGTGATTGAAACACAGATCACAGAGCCGCTTGAACAATCCATTAATGGTATTCCCGGTATTCGGACACTGACAAGCCGGAGCAGTCAGGGATACAGTAGTATAACTGTTGAATTTGAGCTCACTGTGGATATGGAAGCTGCTGCTAATGATGTGAGAGATAAAGTATCGCAGGCACAAAGATTTTTACCCCGCGACTGCGATCCGCCTACTGTTTCGAAAGCCGATGCTGATGCCAGCCCGATCATGATGATTGCTGTGAGAAGTGCCCAGCGTTCATTGCTCGAAATATCCGAAATTGCGGAACTGACTTTTAAAGAACAGATTCAAACCATTTCGGGTGTGAGTGCCGTACAAATATGGGGCGAAAAGCGCTATGCCATGCGTATATGGCTTGATCCTGCAAAGCTTGCAGGCTATCAGATGACCCCGCTGGATGTCAGAAATGCCATTTTGCGCGAAAATGTGGAACTCCCGGCCGGAAGTATTGAAGGCACAACTACCGAACTTACCATACGTGCTTTGGGATTGATGACCACTCCCCAGGAATTTAATAACCTGATTCTCCGTCAGACCGGAGATCAGATTGTGCGAGTCAGTGATATCGGACGGGCAGAACTGGGACCTGAAGATTTGAGGGGAATCATGAAAATGAACGGTATTCCAATGGTGGCTACAGTGGTCATTCCTCAACCGGGAGCCAATCATATAGAAATTGTTGATGAAGTTTACCGGCGTCTGGAATATATCAAAAAAGACCTGCCGGATGATGTGAGTTACGAAATTGGATTTGATAATACAAACTATATCCGGTCGTCAATAAAAGAAGTGCAAGACACTATTTATCTTGCATTTTTACTTGTGGTGGTCATTATTTTCATTTTCCTGCGCGACTGGCGTACAACGATCATTCCTATTATTGTTATTCCGGTTTCACTCATAGGCTCCTTTTTCATCATGTACCTTGCCGGATTTTCCATAAATGTGCTGACCCTGCTTGCTGTCGTGTTGTCTATCGGTTTAGTGGTGGATGATGCCATTGTGATGATGGAAAATATTTATGTGAAAATCGAACAGGGAATGACACCCCTGGAAGCAGGGATAAAAGGAGCAAATGAAATATTTTTTGCCATAGTTTCCACAACCATTACGCTGGTTGCAGTGTTTATCCCGATTGTTTTTCTGGAAGGCATGACAGGAAGGCTCTTCCGGGAATTCAGTATAGTGATTGCAGGTGCTGTTGCTATTTCATCTTTCGTAGCACTTACCCTTACCCCGATGCTTTCCACCAAATTGCTCAAAACCAGACATAAACGAAGCAAAGCATACAACTTTAGTGAGAAATTTCTCATCGCTCTTAACAACGCTTATCAACGTTCATTGAACAGCTTTCTTAATAAGAAATTTGCTTCCCTGTTTATCCTGGTTTTATCGTTATTTCTGATTTATTTTTTATGGAAAAATATCCCGGCTGAAATGGCTCCGCTGGAAGATCGCTCGCAACTGAATGTCAGTGTAACTTCGCAGGAAGGATCAACATTTGAGTTTAGGCTGAGTTACATCGAAGAAGTGGGAGAGCTTGCCGAACGCATTATTCCGGAAATAGATAAAATCACCACTATGGTCCGAAGCTCCTGGGGATTTGTCCGAATTTTGCTGGATGAGCCTTCAAAGCGTGAACGATCGCAGCAGGAAATCGCTGCACAACTTTCGGCTGAATTGCGAAAAAAAACACGTGCCCGATCCAATGTAATTCAACAATCAACATTTGGCGGAAGGCGCTCAGGCCTGCCTATACAGTATGTACTGCAGGCGCCAAATATCGAAAAACTAAGGCAGGTCCTGCCTGAGTTTATGGCTGAAGTAAATGATAACCTTACTTTTGTGATGGCTGATGCAAATCTGAAATTCACCAAACCTGAACTTCAGATCATGATCAATCGTGATAAGGCTAATCTCCTGGGAGTGTCCACACAAAATATCGGTCAGACATTGCAACTGGCCCTCAGTGGTCAACGTCTCGGTTATTTTATCATGAACGGAAAGCAATATCAGATTTTAGGGGAACTGGCAAGAGAAGATCGCAACAAACCACTCGACCTGAAGTCGCTATATGTCAGAAATGATATGGGGCAGATGATTCAGCTGGATAATTTTGTCACCCTGCAGGAATCCACAGCACCTCCGCAATTATACCGCTATAACCGTTTTGTGGCAGCTACCATTTCAGCAGGACTCGCCGATGGGAAAACCATCAGTCAGGGCATTGAAGAAATGGATGCCATTGCAGATCAAGTTCTTGATGATACCTTCAGAACTGCATTGTCAGGCGATTCCAAAGATTTTATGGAGAGTTCTTCAAGCCTCATGTTTGCCTTTATCCTTGCATTGATGCTAATCTTCCTTGTTTTATCAGCACAGTTCGAGAGTTTTAAAGACCCTGTAATCGTTATGATGACTGTACCTCTGGCGCTCACAGGTGCGCTATTGTTTATGTGGTATTTCAACATTACCATGAATATTTTCAGTCAGATTGGTATCATTATGCTGATTGGCCTGGTATCAAAAAATGGAATTCTGATTGTTGAATTTGCCAACCAGCGTAAGTTGGCCGGAATGAAAAAACTTGATGCAATTCGTTATGCTTCTGCTGCCCGCTTCAGACCTATTCTTATGACAAGCCTTTCAACAATATTGGGCGTTTTACCGCTTGCACTCGGATGGGGTGAAGGTGCCCAAAGCCGTGTTGCTATGGGAGTTGCTGTAGTAGGAGGACTTACGCTTTCAACTTTTCTCACACTTTATGTAGTACCTGCAATTTATTTCCTCATTTCCAGTGAAATAAAGACAATTAAGAATGAACCCTACAATGAAATTGAAACTTCAGAAACGACAACTGATTAATCGATCTATAATCCTGACAGCTTTTCTTTTTCTTTCGTTCATGCTGTCAGCTCAGGAGGTTTATGACCTGAAACGATGTATCCGGACAGGACTGGAGCGTAATTTCTCACTTAAGGTTGTACGTAATTCAGAACAAATCGTGATGAATGATTACACCAGGGGGAATGCAGGAATGTTGCCATCAGTGACCGGAGCCGGAAGTTTTGGTGGTGAAGTGGACAACACTACACAACATTTTCGCAATGCAGATGAGGTTACTTCAACTGGTGAACACAATACAAATGGTAGCGCATCCCTCAATCTGGATATGACAATATTCGACGGTTTTCAGGTGCAGCATTCTTTTCAGAAACTGGGTGTACAGTCCGAAATTGGCGGATTAAATACACAACTGGCTGTCGAAAATCTGATTGCAGGTATTATAGTTGAATATTATTATTACATTGAGCAGCAATCGCTTAACAGCAACCTCGCATATGCAGTTTCGCTTTCGCGTGAACGGGTAAGAATTGATGAGCAACGATATTTACTTGGGAGCGCTTCCAAGCTCGAACTGCTTCAGTCACTGGTTTATCTTAATGCTGACAGCTCCCGCTATGCCAGGCAAAGAGAAGAATTGCGGTCATCTAAAATAAGACTTAGCGAAATGTTGGCGCTGGAAGACCTCGGCGAAGGAATTCAATTAAAGGATACACTCATTGTTATTAATGAAAATCTGTTTTATGAAGAACTGTTGACCCAGACACTGGAAAAGAATACAAGTCTTCAAATGGCTTTAAAAAATGTTGCGCTTTCTGAGCTCGACCTTAAAATCATCGAATCCGGAATATATCCCTATCTCAGTTTTAATGCTGGTTTTGGATATTCCGTCAATGGTTATTCGGAAGGAGAACTTCGCAGCCGGCAAAACATCGGGCCAAGCTATGGAGTAACTCTTGGATGGACCATTTTCGACGGTTACGAACTGCGCCGTAATAGAAGAAATGCACGTGTTGAAATTGAATCCCGGGATATCCGGTATAAGGAAGTTGAACAACAGGTGAAAGCTGATTTGCTTACCATTTATTATGCTTATCAAAACAATCTTAGCCTACTCAGACTGGAAGAACAAAACCTTGAAGTAGCCCGTGAAAACCTTGAAATTGCTCTGGAAAGATATAAATTAGGAAGTCTTGCAGGACTTGAGCTTCGGGAAGTGCAGAAAAGTTTGCTTGATGCCGAAGAACGACTGATCTCGGTAAAATACGAAACCAAACTTGCGGAAATATCTTTGCTTCAGATTTCAGGGGAAATCATGGATTATCTTTAGTAAATCCTATAAGTTGTTTACCCCGGTCATGCTAAATTTTACCATCTCGACAATGGATGAAATTTCTCGATGGTATCTTTAAGATATTGCGTATCGAGATGAGTGTAAATTTCGGTGGTTGTGATGGAGGCATGACCAAGCATCTCCTGAACTGCCCGAAGGTTGGCGCCATTTTCGACCAGATGTGTGGCAAATGAATGTCTCAGGGTATGTGGACTGATATTTTTGTGTATTCCCGCTTTTTCGGCAAAATTTTTAATCAGATAAAAGATCATTACTCTGGACAGCTTCCCGCCACGATTATTCAGAAAAAGTATATCCTCGTTTCCTTTTTTTAGGATCAGATGAGGCCTGATGTTTTGCAAATAAATGTTGACTTGTTTTATGGCCCGGTCACCAATTGGAATCCAGCGTTGTTTACTCCCTTTTCCGGTAACACGTATAAAACCGATATCAAAATGTAGATCTGAAATTTTCAGACTGGTTAATTCCGAAACCCTGAGCCCGCATCCGTAAAGTGTTTCGATGATTGCAAGATTCCTTGTGCCTTCGGTTTTCGACAAGTCAATTGCCCCGATCAATTGCTGAATCTCAATCTGGCTGAGTATGTCAGGTAATAACCGGTTTAGTTTTGGGGTTTCCAGAAGTTCAGTAGGGTCATGCTGAATCAGATCTTCAATCAGCAGGTACTTGTAAAATGCCCTGATTCCTGATATGGTTCGGGATTGTGAAGTAGTTCGGCTGCCTTTGCTGCCAAGCCAGCCTGAAAATTCTTCAAGAAGCTTCAGCTCTATTTCCTCAGGGGTGATTTGCTCATAGTTGTTTTCGTTTAAAAAAACGAGCAGCAGTTGCATGTCGTGCAAATAGGCAGAAACAGTATTGGCTGAAAGCGATTTTTCCAACTCCAGAAATGACCTGAATCCTCTGATATAAATTTCCCAGTTCATTAAATGTTTTGTTTTTTAAGCAACGTCAGACCAAATGCCTTCATGTTTAAACTATTTGCACCAAAACCCCCAACTGTAAAAATTGTTAAAAATATAACCGGTTTCAGTGATTTGTAAAAGTAGTTATAATCTGATTGTTAGTTGTTTTAACCGGTGTTTTTATCGAAATTAGCGATTGTCAGGTGAATTTAGTATAAAAAGTACCGAATTCTTCCACCGGTAAAAATGATAATTTTGCGCACCAAAGCAAATAGAATATTGAATAATAAATCCTTAACATCTTTATGAACCTACATGAATATCAGGGGAAATCCATTTTGAAACAATATGGTGTTGCCGTTCCCGAAGGCATTGTTGCAGAAACACCCGGACAGGCTGTTGAAGCAGCCAAAACAATTCAAGAACTTACAGGCACAAAATTTTGGGTGGTAAAAGCCCAGATTCATGCAGGCGGCCGTGGAAAAGGCGGCGGTGTAAAACTTGCCAAAAGCCTGGAAGAAGTGGAAACTCTTTCTGATCGGATCATCGGTATGGACCTGATTACCCCTCAGACTCCTCCGGCCGGTAAACGCGTGCGTAAAGTGCTCATTCAACAGGATATCTTTTACCCCGGTAAATCCGAAATCCGGGAATTCTATATGAGCGTCCTGCTCAATCGTAAAATTGGACGTAGTATGATCATGTATTCCCCGCGTGGAGGAATGGATATTGAAGCTGTTGCTGAGGAAACACCGGATCAGATTTTTACCGAAGAAATTGATCCGCGTTTTGGTTTGCAGGGTTTTCAGGCAAGACGCATAGCCTTTAATCTTGGTCTCGAAGGTGAAGCGTTCAAAAACATGGTGAAGTTTGTGGGCTCACTTTACAAAGCCTACGTGGGAAGTGATGCATCACTATTTGAAATTAATCCTGTAGTAAAATCTTCGGATGATAAAATTTTTGCTGTGGATGCAAAAGTAACGATCGACAACAATGCTCTTTATCGTCATCCTGACATTGCTCAGATGCGCGATCTGACTGAAGAAGACCCCATTGAAGTAGAAGCCAGCCGTTACGATCTGAATTATGTGAAACTGGATGGAAATGTGGGTTGTATGGTCAATGGTGCCGGTTTGGCAATGGCTACAATGGACATGATTAAAATGTCGGGAGGCGACCCTGCCAATTTCCTCGATGTTGGTGGTACTGCCAATGCAAAAAGGGTAGAAGAAGGTTTTCGCATCATTCTTAAAGACCCGAATGTAAAAGCTATTCTGGTGAATATTTTTGGCGGAATTGTCCGTTGCGACAGAGTAGCGCAGGGAATCGTTGATGCCTACAACAACATTGGAAATATAAATGTTCCTATCATTGTTCGTCTGCAGGGTACAAACGCCGCAGAAGCCAAGGTGCTGATTGACAAATCAGGACTGAAAGTTCATTCAGCCATTGCTCTTGAAGATGCAGCCCGGCTTGTCAACGAAGTATTGAGATAATATCATTGCATAATGAAGCCAAAGTATTACTGCTGAGGCTGCTGCAAATATCAGCTGAAAAATTCAAAAATGTTTTTAATCTGGTAAATATTGCAAAACACTGATTAATGTTCTTTTAGCGTATCCTTCAAATTTGTTTACACATCCTGCCTGAGAACCTTCCTTTTAAGAAAATTAAGCGGCTTTTGTTTAAAAGCCAATCCTGATTGTTGACCAAACAGTGTGACCGGTACACAATAAAACAGACTTTTGGAAATTATCTACTTTTGACTTTTAAAATTTAAATCTTTTTGAGTTGAAAATCCCGGGTTGTTTGTTCTTTCTGTTGTTATGGATTTTCCTGTTTTCTGAAAATTCCATTGCGCAAGTTTACCGCGAGCACTTTTATCCGGCTGATTCCGGTGCTGCCAGGTATTTTCACAACCGCCTCAATTTTGAAAGTCCTCTTCAACTGACTGATTTTGATACAACGCTGAAAGATTTTCAGGCGTACAACTGGATTGATCAGCGGATTCCTTTTAATGCTCATCTTGGCAACTCAGGTCTTGCCTTTCGCAACCTTTCCTTTTCAAATGAACGGGAATCGGGTTTTTATTATGGGCCGGATTTTTTTGAGGCGTATCTTTTTCATCAGAACGAAATTAAATATTATCTCAATCACAATCCTTTTACCGAGTTGGGTTTTGTTACCGGTGCAAGCAAAGAGCAGGTTTTTCATGCAAGGCATCAGCAGCGGGTTTTCAAAAAGCTTGCTCTTGGAGTAGATTTTGAACATATCAATTCGCTGGGTACTTATCAAAGGCAAAAATCCAATAACCGCAGGGTTGTTTTTAAGGCACAGTTCTTTTCTGAAAATCTTAGATACGGACTCATTGCCAATTATCATAACAGTAAAGTTGTTGTTCAGGAAAATGGAGGTATTGTTTATGATTCGGTGTATGAACAAAATCTCGAACCCGATCGCTCAATCATTGCTGTGCGATTGAACAGTGCACAAAATGTCATAAGAAAATCCGGGATTTATCTGCAACAGTATTATCAACTGTCGGGCAGGAAAACAGAATCAAAATCCGATACGGCAAGTATATCAGCTGAGCGTATCAAATTGCGTTTTGGCCGTTTATCACATTCGCTGGATTATGATCGAAATTCCTTTGCATACACTGATCCCAGCCCGGCTTCAGGTTACTATAGAAACATCTGGATTGATTCAACGGCAACTTTCGATTCCGTTTACTTTGAAAAACTGGAAAATAAATTTTCCTGGTCAAATGCCGATTATCCTGACAGATTTAAGCCGCAAACGCTTTTGTTATTGTTTGGTTTGAAGCATCAGTTGTCAAAAGTGAAGGATTCAGCGGGCAGTGATAGTTTCAATCATCTTTTGCCTTTTGGAGAGCTGCGCTTCAACCCTCATCCATTGTTGACTGTAGAAGGGAAAGCCTCATTTGTTCTTTCAGATGATGCTTACAGGGGTGATTTCAACTTCAGTGGCCTGGCACAACTAAAAATTTTACGCAAACATGCTTTTAAAACCACACTGAACTTTGCCTTGCAATCAGAAAATCAGTCTGCTCCTTATTTTTACCAACACTACTATTCCAATCATTTTATCTGGGACAACGATTTCGGTAAGACTGTTACCAACAAGCTTTCTGTGTTTATCACTCAGGAGCGGATGAAACTTGGTGCAGATATTTACACAATCAGCAATTACCTGTTTATTGACGCTGATACAATGCCTGCTCAGGCCGGATCGTCAGTTGAGATATTTAAAGCATACCTGGGAAAAGAACTCAGTGTGGGTAAATTTGATTTTTCAGGCTCAGTACTTTATCAAAAATCTTCCAGTTCCGACATAATCCGGCTGCCCGAATGGCTGGCCTGTCTGACAACAACGTTTAACCTAAGGCTATTTAAAGGTGCTTTGAACACCCGTTCGGGTTTTGATCTTCGCTATAACTCACCTTACTACGCCGATGCCTGGATGCCGGCCATTCGTGGTTTTTATCACCAAAATGAAAAAGAAATCGGTGGTTTTATCCAGGCTGATGTTTTTGTAAATTTCAAAGTAAAACGAACACGTTTTTTCTTTAAGCTGCAAAATGCATTGTCATTACTTGGAGATAGTTATGATTTCTATGCCGTTCCACACTATCCATTGCAGGATTTTGGATTGAAATTTGGCCTTGACTGGCGTTTTCACGATTAAAACCTCACCTGGTTTCTTGTACTTCCTGAGAAAAAGCAACAATAAACAAAGTCAATTTTTTAGTTTTGCCACTGAATAATAATAAAGATAAATGCTATTGAAATAATGACAGAAAAGCCAACACTTCTGATTCTTGCAGCCGGTATGGGAAGCCGCTATGGAGGATTGAAACAGATTGATAAAATCGGGCCTTCGGGTGAGGCCATTATCGATTATTCCATTTATGATGCAATAAGAGCCGGTTTCGGGAAGGTAATCATGGTAATCCGAAAAGAACTTGAAAACGATTTCAGGGAATTTTTTGGGAATAAACTGGATGGGAAAATCAATCTGGAATATGTGTATCAGGAACTCGACAATTTGCCTGAGGGAGTTTCTCTGCCATCAGGCCGTGTAAAGCCCTGGGGTACTGCCCATGCTGTGCTTGTGGCAGCCGCTTCCATCAATGAACCTTTCATGGCCATCAATGCTGACGATTTTTACGGAATGGAGGCTTACAAAGCCGTTGCAGGGCATTTCGCAACAAACCATGATCCGTCCCGGCATTGCATGGTTGGGTATGAGCTTCGTTTTACACTCTCGGAATTTGGAACGGTATCGCGCGGAATATGTGAGTATTCTGACGATCTGATGCTGAAAAATATCCGTGAAGTAACCAATATCGAAAGAAAATCCGGGAAAATTGGTTATGAAGATCCGAAACACGGCTGGACAATTTTGAATGGGAATACTTATGTTTCGATGAATGCCTGGGGATTTTATCCGGGAATCTTAAAGATTTTCGAAAACGGTTTTGCTCAGTTCATCAAACAGGCCGGTACTGATCCAAAAGCCGAATATTATATTGCAAAACCATTGGAGGAAATGATGAAAAAACAATGGGGCACTATCCGGATTTTACAATCTGATGCCCGGTGGTTTGGCGTCACCTACCGCGATGATAAAATCTCGGCCGGAGAAAATATTATCAAGTTGATTCATTCAGGTCTTTATCCTGATAATCTCTGGAGTTGATGGCATGAAAAATCCTGACTACCCGCTTGATCTTATTCAAATTGTCCGAAAATTTGCTGTTCCGCGAGATGTTGAAAGCATTAAATCCATTGGTGCCGGTCATATCAATGATACCTATCTGGTTACCATGAAATGTTTCGGGAAGGATTTTGTACTTCAGCGAATCAATCATTTAATTTTCAGAGATGTAAAGTTATTGATGGAGAATATTTTGAGGGTTACCCGACATATTAACCTTCGTCATAAACTAAATCCGGAAGTTAATTATGTGAAGTCACCTTCGGTGATTCCTACAGTTACAGGAGAATGGTTCTTTAAAGATGTAAACGGATATTATTGGCGTTGTTACAATTTTATTCCCCACGATTCAAATATCCGGCTTTCAGCGCATAATGCATACGAAGGCGGACGCGCGATCGGCAAATTTCAGGAATTGCTTGCCGACCTCCCCGGAGAACGATTGCACGAAACAATTCCTTTTTTTCATGATGTCAAAAACAGGCTTGAACAACTGGATAAGGCTGTTGTGAAAGATGCCGCCGGAAGATCGGATTCGGTAAAAGAGGAGTTAAAAATAATCACTGACCGGAAAGAGGAGATGATGCAGGCGAGAAATCTTATAAAGTCAGGAGAGATTCCTGAACGGGTTACTCACAATGATACCAAATTCAACAATATTCTGTTTGATGGAAATGGGAAAGCTATTGCAATTATCGATCTGGATACTGTTATGAGCAGCAGTATTTTATTTGATTTTGGCGACGCGATCCGAACTTTATGCAATACTGCTGACGAAGATGAGCCAGATCTTTCGAAAGTCCGCTTTAATTTCTCCTACTTTGAACAGTTTACCGGTGGGTATCTGAGTGAAGCAGCAACAATGTTGACTGAAGCTGAAAAAAAATTACTGGCTTTTTCCTGTAAGCTTATGGTTTATATTATGGTTGTGAGGTTTATGACCGATTATCTGGCCGGTGATGTTTATTTCAAAATTAAATACCCCATACACAATTTTCACCGGGCTGTCAATCAGCTTAGGCTGCTTCAAAGCATTGATGAAAACTTTGATAGGATGGAGGAACTGGTTCGCAAAAAAGCCTTCATTAGTCAAAAATGATCTTATTCATATAAAATATTGTTCGACGATTTTTACTCCCGCTTTTACTGTTTTGCAGCGTTTGATAACCAGAGGCCAGAAAATAATTATCATACCAGTGACTTACCACTCCCTGTGAAGCTTCAATTTGCAGGTCGCCTGGGAAGGAAGTTGCAATTTTTGTGTTTTCGGTTCCTCCGACATCGCGGATGCCATCAAACATTTTCGATACGATTTGTCCGTTGTGGTTGTAAAATAAAACCATGTCGCTGCCATCTATGTGAAAAGCAGTTTTGCGGGAAAGCTGCATGGATTGTATATCCCATATTTTCATTCCGTTACTCCACAACAAATTCCCTTCTTTATCGAATCCAACCACAAAAGCATTGAAATATCGATAGCCGTCAAAAATGGTATAATAATAAGGCATTGGCCGTCCGTAAAAATCATAGCTTAGGGATGAAATCTGCCGGTATTCGGGATAGTAAGCGTCGGCGAGCAGGATAAATTCATTATTATGTACAATCAGATCATGGATGAGAAAATCATAGTTCAGGCTTTGTTCTTTTCCTTTTTTTGCCTGTTTCTTTAATATGCTGCCTGCACTTGCCAGTTGCTGATTGTTTAATATCTGGGTAATGTTTTCAAAGCTTGCAAGGCTGTGAGTCCGGAGAAATTTTTGTTCATTACCGGATACTTTCGCGATAAAAAAACCTTCGCTTAATTCGCTTTGATAGGTATCTTCAGCTCTTGCGGTTTTGCCGTTAAGATTATTATAACTGCCTAATAAATAGAGGTTATCACCTTCCAAAAAATGTAATTGTGCATTCAGTAATTTTTCGGTTGGTTGTGACGGAGTAAGCGGTAAGGAATGAACAAGATTTCCCGAAAAATCATAAGTGTTAAGGTAAGTAGTACTTTCACGCCGCGAAATATATATATTGAGACTTACCATAATCCTGTTTAAATCTGGTATTGATTTCACATCCTTTATAAAGGATGGCCTGTCCGAAAAATCTGTCCGAATTTCTTCACCTGATATCAGGTCTTTGTTTAATAAAAATGCCCGGTCATTATTGAGGTTGAATCCTGCAATCAGTTTTTCGCCTGTTATTGTAAACCGAATCAACTCAGCTTTATCAGGTACCCCGGTGTTAACCGAAATCATATCAGCATTTGAGGCATTCAGTGAAATTACCTGAAAATTGTATTCAGCCGTCTTTTTTCGGTTGATTTGCTGAAAAGCAATAAAGATATTTTCATCCTGAATAAACCTGCCCTGATAGAGAGCATTGGTGATCACCGGAATTTCTCTGGACCATACAGGCTCCAGTCTGTTATTGTAAAAAATGAAAAACCAGGTGTTGTTTTGCGGATCGGGTTGGCTTATGGTTTCGTAAAAAACCAGAACTCCGGTTTCTCCGCATGGGATCAGTTGAAATACTTCGGCATTGGATTCAATTTCTATCCGAACCGGCTCCGGAGTATTTTGTGCAATTGCTGACTGGAACAATGAAAGCAGAAGAAAAGCAATGATTATCCTGAAGTTCATATTTACCGCTGTCTTACCATTTTATATTAACACGGCAAATGTTGAATTATTTTTACCTCACCAGGTCGCATTGCAGAGAAAAGCGCAAATTGTTCAGCGAAGCATGGTTTTTTTAAAAATAAAATCTGTCTCAAAAGTCTTTTATCGTTGATTTTATCACATTTACCCATGATCATTAAAGAAAAAGTGGTGCAACCCAGATTCCCGGAATTTATCCTAAAAAATTTAGAAATATGGATTAAGCATGATTTTCATCATTCCATGGATAAAGCAGGCTTTTGAGACAGTTTCTTTGAGTTCGGTTTAATTCTGTTATTTCAAAATAATCTTTTTTGTTTTAACCACACTGTCAGCAATAAAGCGAAGATAATACACACCAAATGGTTGCCCGGTAATATCCAGCAGGTGAGTGGACGATCCGTTGTGGTGATTAAGTTCATCACTGAGGATGATCTGCCCGTTGGGGTTGACTATGCTGATTTTTCCTTTGATTTCTCTTTGGGAAGAAATGGACAGGTTGAAAATGCCCGTGTTTGGATTTGGGTAAACATCAAGCTGAAGTTTATCTGTGCTGGGGTTGGGATTTTCTATTCCTGTAGCTGCCATTTGGATGTTTTCAATGATGGAGATCCCATTATTGGCAAAAAATCCGCTATGAGACATCTGCTCTGCATAATTTACTTCCAGTGAAAAAATTTCATCAGTGGAAGGTCTGTAGAGTTTAAAGCTAACCGGCTCCCCTTCAGTAAATCCGGTAATCTGAGCGGAATATTGATCGGTAGCAAATGCAGGCAAGGTCATCATTTCCCCGTTTTGAACACATTCTGCTATTCCGGAGCAAATGTTATCCTGTGTGAAAACTCCGATGATGTCGCCGGGGTTCAATAGCGAGGTGGCAGTTGGGTTAAATCCGAAAATGTGACTTCCGGGTGTTTGATGAACATTATTCCATGGATGTTCAATCTGTTTTTTGATAATTTTAAATCCCGGATTCAAAGGTAATGGATTGCAGTCAGGATAGGTTAAAAATACCGGGTCTCCGGAACCGTTGAAGATATCATAGGCTTTGCCCGGATATAACTGTTGCAGGGTGTTCACACCGTATTCCGGCCAGTAAATACCAGTTCCTGCTATGTCTTTTATCATCAGAATAGCCGGTTCATCGGCAAATTGATCAGCAACATCCACAACACAGGAAGTGTTGACCGGAAGGTAAGACCATCCTGATGGGATACTCAGGGATGACAATGGGTAACGAATATTACCCGGAACATCAAGCTGACTGGCATTGTTCATCTTAATTCTGTAACCTGAAGTTACGGACCAATTACCAATAGTATTGATGTTTTGTGCCGGCCAGAAAATCCCGAGGTTGTCAGAAATCATTAGTAGATCGTTCAGAATTTCAGCAAAGAGGGTTTCCATTTCCGGATTAGACGGGGTAACATAAGTGGAAATTCCGCTCCATCCTTCATCAATAATTAAGGGTTGCACCGAAGGATATAAAACTTCGATTAACACTTCGTTGCTTTGTACTGTTTCACAATTATTTGTGAAAGCAGCAAAGTATATCCCAGCATTCTCAGCGTTGGTTTCGCTAATCAGCAGGGTGCTTCCTGTGGCATTTTCAATAAGAACTCCATTGAAATACCATGCATAAAATCCGCTACTGATACTTTGTACTTCAAAAACCAGTTCCAGCGGATCTCCACTGAAAATTTCCTGTGCGTAAAGATTGGTAATAATTTCAGCAAAATCAAAAGTCAATATCACTTCATCGCTTGCTACTGATAAACAGGGTAAAACCGGTTCGGCAGTGAGAGTCAGAACAACAAAACCTGCATTGATATCTGCTTCACTTGGCGTATAAACAGGATTCAAAACAGAAACTGAACTGAACGTACCGGTACCGGATGTTGACCAGATAAATTCTTCATAATACTGGGCTGTACCATTAAGCTGCAAGGTACTTCCTTCGCAGATAGTGGCATTTTCGCCTGCATTGGCAACGGGAGCTTTCTGAAT
>RZYY01000073.1 GCA_009930115.1 Sphingobacteriia bacterium
TGACTACGGCAGTTTCCCACAGGCATCACTTTTAAAAGACAAATTTTTACTGAAATCCACTTTCGATGCCATTCTTTTCCGCGATGTCATTCCCCGCTATGATATACGTAATCCGCTTGGACTTGAGGCGCTCGCAAGATATCTTGTTTCAAATCCGGGCAAACCGTTTTCATTCCGTAGCCTCATTAAAGTAACCAATGTTAAGCATGAGGATACCCTGAGCAATTATGTTCACTATCTTGAAAAAGCATATCTGATCTTCAATCTGGCCAGGTTTGATTATTCGTTAAGCAAGCAGGCGGTCAATCTTAAGAAGGTTTATCCTGCCGACACAAGTTTTACCCGGTTCTCGGGCAGTATTTTTTCAGAAGAGCGTGGGAGGTTGCTCGAAACCGTCGTTTGTAACCACTTAGCCAGAAAAGAAAAAAGTCTGTTTTACTGGAAAGATGAACGCAACAGGGAAGTTGATTTTGTGGTGTGTGACGGATTAAAGCCATTATCCATCATTCAGGTGTCGGAAAACACCGATGATGAGCGTGTTTGGAAAAGGGAATCAGAAGCACTTTTGAGCGCCGGAGAAGCATTGGGAGTAAAAGACCTGATGATATTGGATAATAACAGTACAAGACGCCACCTCATTGAAAATATTCCTGTTAAATCGATTCTGGACTGGTTGCTGGAGAGTTAGCGTGTAATCAATACCTTTTGAATTCAACATTACATAGCTGATTTTGATTTTTCACACCGCAACCCCAAACACCATCCTTGTTCCTCTCGCTTTGCCTTGATCGTTTTTCAGGTCACCTGTTTTGCAGATTGTATGTTCGGGTTATGTTAAAAAATTAGTCCTATATTTGCAAATTATAAATTACAATTTGTAATATCTAATTTGTTTATCAGTCATGAAATCCATTTCAAATCCTTTCATTACTACCGGCTATCAGGGAGGTGAATATTTCTGTGACCGTTTAGAGGAAACAGAGGTGCTCAAAAGCAACCTTATCAACGGACAATCAACAACACTGGTGGCCATTCGCAGAATTGGCAAGACCGGGCTCATCCGACACGTGTTGGCAAATCCTCCTGAAAATTATACTGCAATCTACCTGGATATCCTTCCAACTGAGAACCTGAAGGATTTTTTAAATGTGCTTGCTACTGCCATTTTTACCACTCTTCCGGAGCATTCGAAACCAGGCAATAAAATCCTTGATTATCTCAAATCTTTAAGACCGATCATTACTTTTGACCCGCTGACAGGATTTCCACAGCTTACTGTAGATGTAAGACCCGGAGAGGCCGAGAGGCACATCCAGTCCGTACTCGAATACCTTGAAGCTTACCCGCAAAAAGTTGTCATCGCCATTGATGAATTTCAGCAAATCATGAATTATCCTGAGAAAAATATGGATGCTTTCCTGAGAAGTATCATTCAGACACTCAACAACGTCCGTTTTATTTTTTCCGGTAGCCAGCAGCATTTGATGACACAACTGTTTGCAGATCCTTCCCGACCTTTTTATCAGAGCGCTGCTTTCCTGAAAATTGGCAAAATAGAAGCTAAAGTGTATGCTTTATTTATCCGGCATCATTTCGAAAAGGCAGAAATGATGATCGGACAGGAGATTATTAATAACATGCTTAGCTGGGCAGATCATCATACTTATTATGTTCAGTTGTTGTGCAACAGAGTGTTTGCCTCTGCCTCCGGGGAGATTGACGATACGTGCTGGAGAGAACAGGCATCCCGGCTGCTTCAGGAACAGGAGATCGTTTTCTTCAAATACAGAGACCTTCTCACAAAGCAGCAATGGTATCTGTTAAAGGCTATTGCCCACGAAGAAACTGTTTATTATCCCACTTCAAAAGGGTTCATAGGGAAATATAATCTTGGCAGTCCGGCAACTGTGCTTCGGTCATTGCAAGCTTTGACAGATAAGGAAATGATCTATTCGGATTACGCTGAGGATGGCCAACTTTTCTATAGCGTTTATGATGTTTTGTTCAGGCGATGGATGCAGTCAAGGTAACTTTAATACTGTAGCGGCATAATGGCTGCAAGGATTGGGAAAAATGACTACTATATCTCCATCCGGTTCTACCACTTCCTTCGGGTTGTTGCAACAGGGAATATGCATTTTTTTATGAGTCCGGTTATTTTTGACAGGTTAATGCCCGCCAAAAAGATACATGTATCTTGTAAGGTCCGGACAAGCGGGTGAAAAATATGTTTTGACTGATCGAACTCCGGGAAAAAATAAGTGATCGCCGGGATTTTTCAGGTGAACCTAAATGCAGGAATAAAATATTTCGAAAAATCTGTTGTTTTTCAGATAAATATTTATTCTAATGTGTGGCAGATATTCTTTTGCTCCTGACCTGAAAATTGTAAATGAACATTACGACATCACAGTGACCGACGGAGACATTCAGCCCAATTACAACTGTGCTCCTTCGCAGCTTCTTCCTGTTATTACCAATGAAAATCCTGGTGAGATGGTATTGTTCCGCTGGGGTTTGATTCCTTTTTGGGCCAAGGACAGCGCTATCGGGAATAAGCTGATTAATGCCCGTAGCGAAACCATTACCGAAAAATCTTCATACCGGAATGCTTTCAGGCGACGAAGATGCCTGGTACCTGCAGATGCTTTCTACGAATGGAAATCAATGCAAGGGCAAAAGGAAAAAATTCCTTTTCGGATATATTTACCCGATCAACTTATATTTTCGATGGCCGGAATCTGGGAAAAATGGAAAAGCCCCGATGGAAAAACGGTTAATTCGTTTTCTATTATCACTACCTCTCCCAATGAATTAATGGCAGAAATTCACAATCGTATGCCGGTCATTCTTCCGCAGTCTTCCGAAAAACAATGGCTGAATTCTGATAATGAGCATGATTTGCTGGAGCTTCTGCGACCATTTCCTTCCCAAAAAATGAGTGCTTACCGAATTTCTTCTTTGCTGAATTCTCCCGCAAACAACTCCAAGGAAATTATTCAGCCTTTGTAAACAGGCTTTCAGCTTCTAAACGGTTAATGCTGATTCAAAGAGTTATCTTCTTTCATTTATCAAAAATTCAGTGTAATTGGTGAAGCAACCTTTACCAAATATGATTTACCGCTTTGTAACTGGGTCAGCGATTCGATTCCATAAGCCGGATAATACATCCCGAGTCCTGCCACTTCCCTGATGATAATCAACTGATCCATAAATGGTTCAAAGAGTTCCGCAACAGGCACATCGTTTTCGCTCAGCACCGGGATGAGGTTCCATCCCTGATCAAGCTGAATAGTTTTACTCACAGGATTATTACCACACAAGGTAATCTGGGTTTCACCCGAAGTCTTTATCACATATCCTGACAACCTGTCCCAAAATTCCAGAGTGTAGAGCATAAGCAAAGGGCTGTATGTTCCGCCTTCAGGATTGTATATTGTTATGAGTTTCTCAATGGCAGGAGCCATAATTGTTTGAATATCGTTATTGAATGGGTCAATGTATCCTGAAATACCACTCCAACCGGCTGGTATAATTATAGTTTGTTTTTTTCCGATAGTCAGGGTGAGACATTCCTGAGCCGGTTCAATACAAGGTTCGCAAGGGAAAAGGGTCAGACATAACTCCACCGATCCGGCAGAAATATCATCAACGCCCGGAGTATAAAAAGCAGAAGCAGAAGCCGGATTGTCAAAAAAGCCATCACCAGTTGTTTCCCAGATTAAATCACAGTAGTTTTCAACCACCGGATTCAGCATCAGATTATCTCCTTCACAGATTGTTGCATCTTCCTCAAGAGCAACAACCGGTAATTTTTGAAAACACACCTGCATCGCATCACTGGCCGTTGTTGAGCACACCATTAGGGGCTGGGCAAAAACCGTAAGTTGGATGCAACCGGTTGTAATATCAACCGGCCCTGGCAAATAAGCCGGAGAAAGAATATCCGCACCAGGATAAAAAGTGCCATCACCGCTGCTTTCCCACTGAATGGCTGAATAATTCTCTGCTTCGACCAATCCTTCGAGATTTAATGAGTCATTCTCGCATATTATAAGTTCTTCTGTTAAGATGTTAACTTCAGGGTTTTGTTCAATTTGAATTGTAATACAATCCGATATGGTGCCAAAACAAGGTTCGCACGCTGAAACATTAAGGCAAAGCTGGAAATATCCGTTCTGCAGGTCCAGTTCACCCGGAATATATTGTGGCCCAGCAATCCATGGATCATCGAAATAACCGTCTCCCATGGTCTCCCACTCATAACTACATCCATTTTGCACGGTTGCTGTGAGAAGGATAAGTTCATTTTCACATACAGTTGCATCGGGACCGAGGTCAACGAATGGTATCAGAGAAAAACAAAGTAGCAGCGAGTCTTCTGCAGGCATACTGCAGGGAACAAATGGTGCTGCGCTTATTCCGAGAACAACACATCCCATTGATAAATCCTGTGGACCGGGGATATAAAACGGCTCCGGTAAACTGTTGTCTGGAATGAAAATACCATCACCACTGCTGATCCACTCAACCGAAGCTGCATTTTCAATGCTGACCAGTCCGGTAAGATCAAAATTTTCGGTTTCACAAATAGTTACATTTTCAGGAATAATAGCTGCTTCAGGAAGATCAACATATTCAATAGTGATAAAATCCATTGCCGGTTCAGTGCAGGGCTCACAGGGCAGTGCGGTCAGACACAGTTCAGTATAACCGGCAAGGAGATCGCCCTGACCAGGTGTATAATTGGTAAACAGGGTTCCGGGATTGTTAAAAACACCATCTCCAGAGGTCTGCCAAAATACTCCGCAATGATTTTGAGCAATTGCATTTAAGCATGCAAATTCATTTTCGCAGATGGTTATATCACACCCGGCATTTACCAGAGGCAAAAGGGTGACAGCAACAAACGCTTCTGATTCGTCTTGTGTAAAACCATCCGTAACTGTAACTAAATAAGTTGTACTCATTACAGGATAAACCAAAGGGTTCTGTTCCTGTGAGGTAAAACCCGGTGGTATGGATGTCCATGCAAACAAAAAATCTCCCGACCCTCCGGTTACTGTTGCATTAAGTTGCACCGAACTTCCCTGACAAGAAGTTTCCGGCGATGCAAAAGCTGTTACTGAGACTGGCGGAGGAACCGGAAAGGTGAATGTTTGCAGTGCCGACAACCCGTTGCTGGCAAACTTTCCGTCATAATTTGGTAATGAAATATTATAACCGGCAAGCGCATAAGAAACCTCATTGAGTGATGCTGACCATGCTTTCCAAAGAAAATCCTCACCTTCATCAAAACCCTCTTTGATATCCGGAGTGGTTGCATCATCCCCAAAAGCAACCAATCCTTTATTATGAATGGTGTCCCAGATTACTGCGCCACCACATTTTTCCATTCCGGCCTGATCGGTATAAAATACTCCGATGAAATCTCCGGCTGTAAGCTCACTTAACGGAAAAGTAACGGTAACTGGCACCGAAATCAAATGCGAGTTGCTGGTTGCAGTATATGTCCATCCTTCTGGATAATTTATCACCTGGATAAAATCCTGTTTTTCCTCGGTTATGATCAGATCGTCAGGAAAAGTTACCGTGAGGGTAACATTGTAATTGCCAGCCAGATTGTAATAAACCGGAGAAGGAATTTTGCCGGAATAACTATTGGGTTCTCCTCCCTCAAAAGTCCATACCCATGATAAGGGGCTTCCGGTAGTAAGATCATTGAACATCACCGAATTACCTACAGGAATCAGATTCAGTGATACTGAAAAATCCACAATCGGATTGTCTTTACCGGATAATTTATCATTTTGCAACCTGTTTGAGATGATGTTTTGTGCATCAGCCTCAGGAACAAGTGTTACAACTAATAATAAGTGAATGAATAAAAAAAAGTTTGATTTCATTTTCTGTAAATTATGATTATGAAGCATCTGAATTATTGCTTTTAGCTTTGCTAAACTAATTCTTTTTTATGGAATAATGGGCAGACAGAATGCAATAATTTTCCTCATGAATAATTTTTTTCCTTACCGACTTAAAGAGGAAAAGGATATTTTCGAAAATGCGATAGATATTCTCTGATTTTTTTCGCTGGTTTTGTGTTAACAAAGCAGTTACTGTATTTGAGTTGGAAAAACAGAATACACTGCTGAAAGTCAATATGAAAACGCTAATAGTAGAATTAATACCCCACATAAGGTAATCATTTAAAGTTTTTTGAATGGATATGGAAGTGGCAGCGCATTACTGTATTTATTTTTAAATTACTGTCAGGGTTCAAATGCCTGAAATCTGAAAAGAAGGCACCTCAAAAGGCTATGTTGACAAAAGCATCATACTGATAAGCGATCTTTTGAGGCACCTTCTCAGATTAGGATAAAGTTTTAAGAAAAAACGCATTACTTACTTAAAATCAGCTTTTTGTAGATGAATTGCTCTTTATTACTGATTTCGATTATATAGATTCCTTCGGGTTGATTCGAAAAGTCAATATCAACCGGTAAAATGGCCTGATTTTCAAAAATTTCTTCACCCAAAGCATCATAAATTTTGATAGTGTATTCCCCTTTGATTCCGGAAATGGTAAAACTCTTTTGCGTTGGATTTGGGTAAACAGTCACCGCTGCCTGAAGAAATTCCGTTGTACTCATTGTCCCGGTTTTAATTCCTACAATTGCCGAGAGTCCGTTGGTTTCGAATAATCCTGAATGATTTAATTGCTCGTTCCAGGTAACATCAAGATCAAACAATTCCCCGGAAGAAGGCCGATAACATTTCAGGATAATCTGCTCGCCCCCGGTAAATCCTTCAGCTTTTGCGGTTGTCGGATCATCGCCATAGAGAATCAGAGCTGTTTCACAATTCAAATCTGATATTTCTGCAGTTCCTGTGCAATAACCGGCTGAATTAAACGCTGCGATCAGATCACCTGCTTTGAGTGTTTTGAGACTTTCGGCGGTAAATGCGACCAGATGGGTGTAAGGTGTGATGGCAAGATCATTCCACGGATTACCTGGTAAGATTGCCGGTTGTTGTAAAATGGATACTTTGGAGCTTCCGGCAAAATTGATTGTTCCTTCCTGTGTCATGTAAACAAAATAGGACTTGCCAGTTAACAGATTTGGCAACGTGTTGATATTATACTCCGGCCAGAGAATTTCGGGGCTGGCAACTCCTTTGGCGACCTTAAAACCGTTCAGACCTCCCAAAACATCCAATGCCGGTACATTGCTTAAAGCAGGGATAATATTCCATCCTACTGTTAATTCTATAGTTTTATCAGGAAATTCATAGCCGGTTAAAGGAAGAATTACGTCGTCGGTCATCTTAATTACATAACCGCTGTAAACATCCCATATGTCAAGAGTATTAAGGGGAATTGAAGGCCAATAAGTACCGGAGAAATTGTACATAATAATCAGTTCATCAACAACAGGAGCAAACATGGTTTCAATCTCAGGGTCAGCAGGTACAAAACAGGTTGAAACCCCGCTCCAGCCACTTAGCAGTTCAAGGGAATGATTGTTAATGCCTGCCGAAAGCAAAGCGGATAGTCCATTTCCGGAAAATGTTCCGTCAGAATTTGGCTCATCAGGATCGTAAACCACATTGATCCATTCTTCCTGTCCTGTTGAAGAGAAATATACTTTCCATTTTATCCATTCGCCTTCATCAAATCCCTCTTTTTCAGGAGTTGTCAGGTCATCGCCGTATGCATTCATCACCTGATTGTTCAGGCCGTCAAAAACAGCCGCCCCACCGCAGTAGTAATTTTTATTATCGTTGTTGAAAAAGACTCCAAAAATGTCTCCGGGAGTAAGGGCGAAACCTGTTGTCCCGATGTCAAACGGGATGTTGATAAGGTGTGTTTGATTGGTGATGGTGAAACTCCACATTTCTGGTAAGATATTAATGCGATAATCTTCCACTTCGCCATAACCAGCCTGTCCGAAATAATTCAGGCCGCCTTGCACATCAAACCTGAATCGCATAAAAGTAAAACCCGAGCCAGCGTTGTTTGGAATATCAAAGGTCAGAATATTAAACCCGGCTTGCAGTGCTTGATCAGTAAAAACCTGTTCGCCTGCATCGGCAAATGTTCCGTTGATGTTCACATCGAGCCATGCATTGAGGAATCCAACTGTTGAAGCCTTTACAGTGATTTTTGCCTGCTGACCACCTACAAATGGAGAGTTGAATGTTACACCATCTTCGTCATCCAGATTTAATAAGTCATCGCCATTTGCATTTGCTGATGGCTGCCCGTCAGGCTCGCCGTCAACAAGGTTACCCAAATAGATTACATTACTAATTACATGACGTGCACCGTCGCTGGCAAGCAGGGTTTTGTATGAATCCGGCGCATCGCCGAAGTCAGCAACCACGGTGATGGTAAATTCACACGAGCTTACAAATCCGGGATATTCAACGGAATAAATAATCGGGAAAATTCCGGGTTCATCTGGAAAAAACCAGTCGTCGAAAATATGATTTCCGGAAAAGTTACCCCCGGGTGGATTTCCTCCAAGCAACCTGAAAGGAGGATCATCGGCTCGGACAATGGTATCCAGAGGATGATAAGTTGTCGGAGGAACTCTTGTTATGGTAATGTCAGTTTCTGATTTATTACCTTCTTCATCCACTGCTCTCACTCTGACAGCTGTTCGGCCGGATGTTGGCGGCAATGGAACCTCCACAGGCTGAAAGTCTGGTCCTTCTGTAATTTGCCCTTGTCCTGAAATGTTGGATGGTTCATTGGGACAGATCATCATGGTTGAGCGAATCTTCACTGACTGCCAAGGAAATATAGTATCAGGAATAGGTTCGCCATCATCGAAAGCCCAATCAGATGTTAGCCCGTTATCATCAACATCAAAAATCAGTTTCATGTTATTCTGAGGATCGCAATAGTCATACCTTGAATTACCTGTATTTAAGGGTGGATGCACTGAACTTAATGTCATCCAATGATATGATTTTTTTCCTGTTGAATCAATTTGCTCAAACATACTGATCATATTCTGGCTTACACCATTTTGAATACCATCGTTCCTAAGGTGCCGGGTAAGTTCATCATTTCCAAACTCACTGAAGGGTTTAGTGGGACTGACGGTGAAACCTCCACCATGATTTTCGATCCAGCGCTTTGCTCCTTCATACATTTTTTTTTCGGTTGTTCCTGAAGTATCGGTTTGTAAATATATTTTTAAAGAATCAATCAGTTGTACATCAGTTAATCCACCGGTAATTTGTCCATACTGAGTAGAATCATGTCCGGTAAAATATTTCAGACACATAGCGAGTGAGGTGGGACCGCAGGAAACACTATCTGGTTGCCCCAGCGTTGGAAAATTTTTATCATACACATCCGTCACTACTCCGGTTTGTTGAACTTCTGCAAATAAAAGGTTTCCATTAACTGGGGTGATTTGCAACGATACAGATTCCTGGTCGGTATAATAGTCTTCAGGAATATTCAGTGTATAGGAATCCGGAGGTGTCTGATCGTAATTAAGTACAATATCAGAAGCAATTTCAATTATATCACCGGTAATCAGGAAAACCTCAGCTTTAAAATAAACCTCGGGCATGGCAATATCCAGCTGGGAGTGATTCAGATAACCGCACCATCCGTCTTTTTCTTCAGCGTAACTTTCGCCTCCACCGGGTGCAGCATTGCTTGAGCCATCTTCATCGGTATAAAACCAAATCCAGTTTGTCAGTGATGAATTCTGAGTTACCCAGAATCTGATCTCCTGGATAAATGAATCAGGATAGGTCGTGGTAAGGTAAACAGGGGTAATATTTTCTGTTCCCGTAATCCATCTGTACCAAAGTTCAGGGTTAGTTTTTCCGTTAGGTATTACTGTAAAATCCAAAGGTTTGACGATGGTAAGGATCATGCAATCACTTACAGATCCGGTGCCGGGAGGAATTTCAGAAGCTGTAAGGCAAAGGTTTACCAAACCACTTTGAATATCCTGATTTCCGGGGAAATATGTTGAATGAAGGATTGACGGATCATCAAACTCTCCATCGCCCGATGATGTCCAAAGCAAAGATGAATAATTCTGGGCTGTAGCATCAGTAATCTGGTAAGTATCCCCCTCGATAATCAGTGCATCAGCGCCGGCATAAACTTCAGGTGGTTCAGTGCTGACAAAAGTAAGCTGAACATCGTCGATATACCAGTTATCAAATGATCCGTGATTTCCGTCAATTACCCAGGCTATTTGTGTATTTGGAGAGAGGTTACCAATAGGAAGTGATACCGTTTCCGGCCCAATGTCTCCATTTCCCGACATAAACATAAAACCTTCATCAATCCAGTTAAAACCATCAATACTTGATTGGATTTTAAAGGCGCACCCGTCTCCGTAATCGTCGTAAAAATGATTGAACTCCAGCATAACAGGCACTCCTGTTTCAAGATTTAAAACCGGGGTAATCAGCCTGGATATTCCAGTTTGTGATTCATCGTTGGCCATCATTTCAAAAGGCTCTCCCCCTGCATTTGAGGTGTTGTTGACATTCCACCTTTCAGAGGTCAACCCTCCTTCAAAAGTTTGTAACCAACACACAGGAAATTCTGCCAGGTTAAAAGATTCTGTAAACGGCAGTTCGAATATTCCACACGAAGTTGTAAATGAACCTGGTAACGACCAATTGCTCAAACTTCCATCATTACAAACTGCCTGCACATAGAATTCATAATCGGTCACAGGTTCTAATCCTTCAACCGGCCAGAAATTAATATCTGTACCCGTCTGGCTTTGCAGTGCCTGGCCTGTTCCGGGCAAAAATCCGGGGTAGCCGACTTCGGCATTCCACATTAAATGATTGGAATATGATTCCCATTTTAATATCGCACTGACGGGTGTGATATCAGTAGCTATGAGATCATAAGGAGGAGCACACCAGGTATTTGTGCCGGTAATTTGCATGTTTGCCCTGTTCACCGAAAGAGTTCCATTGTTGCTGGTACCGCAAGCATTCTCATTGTCGCTCTGAAATCTCAGGCAACTGTTAAAATCGGTTGGAGTAAAAAAGACAGATGAGTTTTGAGTGTAATCACCCGGTATCAGGTCGCAACAAATATCAATCAAAACATTTTCAAATCCATTCCAGAAAAAGGGCTCGAAAAACTGATGGGTATTCCACCCCTGAACAGGCAGAAACTCCGGATCCGACCAAACAAGCTGATAGGGTTCATTATCAAAAACTGTAGTGAGTTCCTGCGCATTGGTGTGTTTTATTTGGATTGTGTAATTTGGCATTGGGGAACAATTATTCAACGCGGCAACATCAAAGGCAATCGCTGTGATGGGACCTTCTCCAAACCCAAGATTTATCAGTTCGGAAGCATGAATAAGGTATTGCTGCCTGAAATTTTTGTAATAAGTTCCGTAAGGGGTAGGCCATCCGGTAGGTGAATTTGAATCCGTACCCTGTCCCAAAGTCACCGTTGATGGCATAACAGATACTTCATATATCATTGAAAAGGAGGCGCTGTTTACCTGGTAGTCATCAACCGTGAGTGTAATTTCGTACATTCCGGGGTCAAGCAAAATTCTGTAATCACCAATCGGTTTGGTAAGGAAAATAGCGCTTTCATTTACATAAAGATGCGAACGCAATGGAACATCAGGATTTGGATAAGTGCAAAAATCTTCCCAGATGATATTTAAATATCCCTCAGCATCCTGTTCGATGATGAAAGGGCAGTCAAAGACTACCGGATCAACAGGTGTTTCGTGTACATAGTGATATCCGATGAATTCAACCGGTTCATCCGGTGGTGGCGGGAAAAGCATTACATCGAGGTAAAAAGTACCTGAACCATGCAGTGGATCAACAAACACATCAATCTCGACCTGCGAAGGTAACACTTGAGTAGCAATCACATCAACCTGATCATCATCAAAGGTGGTAACAATAATTTCAGTACCGGGTGGTGCCGGATTGTCGAGGGGAAAAGTAACTTTTTCAGCTTTTCCTTTTTCAATAGCTTTCCCATTTGAAGCTTTTTTCATTGGTGTTGTTGCCTTTTGGGAAATGGCGATTGCAGCTTTCAGTTCAGTACTGTCGTGTTTGGATAGATTACCCGTTCCGTTACTGCCTTTCCCTTTCATCACATCAGCAGTGTTCTTTTTATGGTCAGTATCTTTTAATCCTAACGCATGTCCGAGCTCATGGGTAGCCAGCTCCTCAAGTCCTAAGCTGGAGGGGTTTTCTTTCAATTGAATTTCTGATTTAATCACTTTTCCGGTAGCTTCGTAAAAAATGTTTTTACAAACACCTTCCCGTTTAGTATCAGAAGCAGGTAGTTTTTTAATTGTGACCTCAGCAGGTTCGCTGGTTACTTCTTTGAGTTTTGGTTTGCCTCCGGCATCGTTCCACTTTTTGATGCCTTTTCTGATTTTAACCTTTGAAGTATCCGGCCAGCTTGGATCAATGTAAACCTTTATAGAATCGGGATTTCCATGCCAGCCTTTGTAATAATCGAGCACCTCCTTGCCTTGTTTCCATTCCTGAGAGAAAGACTTGAGTGAGGTAAATCCGATCAGCAAAAAAGCTATCGGAAGGATAAGAATGTTCAAATGATGTAAGTGAACAGTAGATGGATTTTTCATAATGCATGTTTTTGGTTAATACTGGTTTTAGTTCATAAGCTCTATTTTAAAATTTGATTATTAATGTTAAAACCTTTCATTATCAATGCTTCTTGATGATCCCTTCTGCATAGAGCAGGAAGGGATCAATCCGGAAGCATGAAAAGCGAAATTAATTAATTATTAATTTATTAAAGATATTTGAAGATTTATAAGTAATTTTAACAAGATACACACCTTTTGGTTGAGAAGAAAGGTTTATGGAGGCAGGAAGAATCCCCCGCAGAGTATAAACCTCATCTCCAAGTGTGTTAAAAATTCTTATTAAACATTCGCTTTCTATTCCGCTTATTATGAAATTACCCTGAGTGGGGTTAGGATAGATATTTACATTAATTGGTTGCAGTATTGATACATTTGTTGACCCTGTGATTATTTTGATAACTGCCGAGAGTCCGTTGGTTTCGAATAATCCAGAATGATTTAATTGCTCGTTCCAGGTAACATCAAGATCAAACAATTCCCCGGAAGAAGGCCGATAACATTTCAGGATGATCTGCTCGCCCCCGGTAAATCCTTCGGCTTTTGCGGTTGTCGGATCATCGCCATAGAGAATCAGAGCTGTTTCACGATTCAAATCTGATATTTCTGCAGTTCCTGTGCAATAACCGGC
This sequence comes from Sphingobacteriia bacterium, assembly GCA_009930115.1. Classification (GTDB taxonomy): domain Bacteria; phylum Bacteroidota; class Bacteroidia; order Bacteroidales; family 4484-276; genus RZYY01. The sequence goes on from RZYY01000073.1 coordinate 13,288, forward strand.
TGAATTAAACGCTGCGATCGGATCACCTGCTTCGAGTGTTTTGAGACTTTCGGTGGTAAATGCGACCAGATGGGTGTATGGAGTAATAGCAAGATCATTCCAGGGGGTATGAAGGTTCATTTCAGGGGGTGGCAGCGCAGGTGATGAAGCGCTTTTTGCATAGGTGATAGAGCCCGCCTGGGTGGTGTAAATAAAGTATGCTTTTCCGGTATTGAGTGTTTGCAAAGAAGCAATGTTATATGCCGGCCAGAGTATTTCAGCCGTAGCAACGCCTTTGGCTACAACAAAACCTGGAAGACTGCCAAATAATGAAGCAGCATCTGATACAGTAAATACGGGAATCAGGTTCCAGCCCTGAGCCACAGATACTGTGTTACTGCTCAGATTTGCACCCAAAACGCACAACCCGGCATCTTCATTTACTTTGATCACATAACCGCTGTAGTTATTCCAGGTCACCAAAGTATTTAAATTTTGACCCGGCCAGTAAACTCCGGAAAGATTATACAGGATAATTAATTTGTCATCTATAGGGCTGAACATGGTTTCGACGGAATCCGGTACCGGGATGATATAAGTTGAAATTCCGCTCCAGCCCTGAGGGATATTCAGATCCTGCCTGGGTGCGGTAACATCAATGTAATCGGGTTTTACTCTGGTTTTATAGGTATACCAGTCTTTGATGGTAAATGATACATTAAATTTTCCCGTGTCAGCATAAACATGTGTAGGGTTTTGATCTGCCGAATGATTTCCGTCTCCAAAAGTCCAATAATAGAATAACGGGGTAAGTGCCGGGCCGGAATTATCAGTAAAACTAACACTCAGAGGTCTTGTTCCTGTTACCGGATTTCCTGAAAAATCCACATCAATATGCTGATACTGTGCTCCGGTCAGATAGGTGTAATTATTATACAAAAGGCAGGGAGAAGTGAGATTAAGATGAAAATCATCGTTGGGCTCATCATGAAATTCAGGATTTTGCTGAAAATTGGATGCCGAAAGTCCGTAAATACCAACATTACAACCAGTGATTCCATTTGGCCAGAAATCATTCATTTCAAAGGGAAGATGGAAAGGAGCTTTTGGATTGATCGAATCGAGGTTACAAAATACACTGCCAATGTTATAGGAAATGATGGGTCCGTGGTACATTTTAATTTGTCCTATATCTGTGCGGCTTGTTGCCAGGGAATCATATTCGATATCAATGTATCCATCACTGAAGGTATTATGATCCAGAAAAACATGATCGTTAAATCCACCACCAAAAATAGTATCGTAATATTTCATTTTTACACCCAGTGAAAGGCTGTCAAATATATTCCCGTAAATGAAAGCGCTTCCATTTCTAATTCTGATTGCTGTATCAGCTCCTGTCATTCTGAACCCTGCAATGATTGTCCGGTCATCGGTAGTGTCAAGATGAAAAAGGTTGCTCTCCGGATTTCCGACAATAAGAGTTTCAGAAATCAGATTCAAATTAAGTGAGTCTTCTTCAAAGGCCATTCCTGTAAGGTGTACTCCGCTCTTCACAACTACAGGGAATGTTTCAGTCTGGGAATTGTAGCCTTTTTTAACCTTGATGATATCTCCATAAATGGCAGCATTCATGGCCTGGGTAATGGTTGTATAATCGTCCGGGACATAGTAGGTCGTATCACCTGCTACCGTATTTCCGGGATCAGGATTCCATCCCATGCCATTACAAGGCGAATGTATATCCAGATTGAAATTATCATTTTCAGGATCGACGAAATGCGGATTCACTGATAGATTCCCGTTCAATCCGGTCGGCTCATTGGCAAAACCCCCAAAACACTTTCCTGTTGTATTCCATACATTGTTATTCTCAATAATGAGCTTGTCTAAACTGCCGGAAGAGATGGTGTCCAAAAATACAGCATAACCTTCATAGCTACCAAGATGGTCCAGGATATTATTGGTGATGATACAACTATCAGTGAGGGCTTCAAGGTAAAGATCATCTCCAAGACCCATTAATTGCTGGGTGGTTCTGGATAATGCCCTGATCCCTTTGTTTTCGGTAATGGTGTTTTCACTGAGGACTAATTTTCCTCCTGTGATACCTATCCCGCCGGCATTTCCAAAAGAAAAATTATCAAGAATCCAGTTTTTGCTGATTTCTGTTGTTGCTGAATCAAGCGCTATTCCGGCCCCGAAACCTTGTTCAGATTTAAATTTATCTTTATCAATGCCGGTGTAATTATTGGCAATCACATTTTGGTTGATATAACTTCCGGATGATTTACTATAAATACCTCCTCCGTAATAACTGGCTACATTACTATAAAATTCCGGTGTTCCGCCGATGATATTGTTTTGTATTAAGACGGTATGCAGATGATCAACGAGTGCGATACCTCCTCCTTTTTCTGCAAGATTACCAATGATGAAATTTTTTTGATCACCGGTTTTGGTTTCTGACTCACCAATGTTCACAAGATTACCTGCATTATTGACATAAATTCCCCCACCGTAACTAGTTGCATAGTTG
>RZYY01000227.1 GCA_009930115.1 Sphingobacteriia bacterium
ATTTATTTTTAAAAATAGTTTCTATAGAAACAAAAATAGTGTTTTTTTTCTAAAGCAACCAAAAAATTTCAATTTTTTATGAGAAAAGCCATAGTAGTTTTCCGCAACAACCAGCTTCGGAAGCTATAAAGCAATGATCATTTATTGGTGATAAAAAAACTCAGCTCAGTGATTGCTATTATGGCTAACTTCGATGGTCATAACAGGTGAATCATTCGGTTCTTCAATACCGAGGGCAAAAATGATTTCTTTAAGTGCAAGGCTGACATTTTCAATCGTGTGCTCCGGCATTTTTTGCAAATTTGTTGCAAGCTGCTGATGGAGAAGGTTGGGAGAATTATTGATCAGATCCAGCCCCTGAGGAGTAAGTGTCACCATCGAAATCCTGCGATCGATTAAATCCGGGAGCCTGACTACCAGACCTTTTGTCACAAGCCGGTCAACAATGCCGGTAACAGTGCTTTTGTTCAGCTTCAAAAAATCAGCAATCGACTTATGAGTAGCTTTTTTCTCAATACATTCATTAATAAAAATCAAACAAAGAATTTGAGGAATGCTCACTCCATAGATTTTCTGAATGCGCTTTGACTCGAGATTTAAAGCCCTGATTATTTTTCGGATGTCTATTATAACTTCATTGTAATTCATACTTTTTCAGGATTAAGACCGGTAAACGAAATATTTTTACCTTTCATTATTGTCATGTTGAAAAGTGATAAAGTAACAAAATGCTGGCATGCTGGTTTTTAAGATTTTTTGACAAATAAAAATAAACAAATTATCTGTGCCACTTGTTTTGTTCACATATTTTTAATCAAACTTAAACAAAATAAACTATGAAAATTATTGGAAAATTTTTCGCTTTGTCCTTAGTAATATTTTTGGCGTCATGTGCTGGCGGCGGCACTAAAACTGAAACAAGAGATGCCGTGGAGAATCAACCGGTTTCTTATGACATGAATTATGATGTTGATACTGATAAAAGTTTCATCGAGTGGGAAGGTTATAAACCAACAGGTACCCACAACGGAACTGTTTCCATCAGCAGCGGCAGGTTACAATTCGACGAAAACGGACTAGTTGGAGGCACTTTTACTATTGATCTCAATTCGATCGTTGTTTTGGATCTGACAAATCCTGAGCTGAATGCACAATTGAGAAACCATCTGATTTCAGCAGATTTTTTTGAAGTGGAAACTTATCCGACTGCCACATTTGAAATTACAGGTGTTGAAACCGTTGATGGGATGAATACAGACCTTTCCAAGGAAAAAGGAAATATTGTTCCTACTCATGCAATCAGCGGGAATCTTACCATGAAAAATGTAACAAAAAACATTACTTTCCATGCCCGAATTCAATTAGAAGGTGAAAAGATAATGGCTCAAACGAATCAGTTTTTTATAGACAGGATACTTTGGAATGTTCAGTATGGTTCCAAAACGCTATTTGCTGAACTTAAAGACAATTTTATCAATGATGAAATGGGAATTGCTATCACACTTGCAGCTTCAAAATCAGATAAGGAATTAAGCAGTAAGTGATTTCTAAAAATCAAAAATTATGAGTGCCCGCCAAAGAAATTTGGCGGGTTTTTTTATCCTGTTTTTAGTCAAGCGGAACAAAATCAGCTTTAGTTACCCCACAAACAGGACAGGTCCAATTATCCGGAATATCTTCAAAAGCAGTACCTGGAGGAATGCCAGCCGGAGGATCACCTTCAAGCGGATCGTACACAAATCCGCAAATAGTACAACGGTATTTCTGCATATTTTTCCCGCCAGGAATAGAGACCACACTACCGGCAGCAATCTTAAGTTCCTCAGGTTTACCGGGATAAGTTGGCGAATGTTCCGGCGAAATACCTTTAATTACATCACGATAATAAGCATAAGTCAACGGCTTTTTATCAGCATGCACCATGTCAAAATCAATAACTTTTCCAATAAAAACTATATGGGTTCCTACTTCAAAATATTGCTCAAGCCCGCATTCATACCATGCAATTGTTTTATCAAGAACGATCGGGGCACCTGATTTTCCGACTTTGTATTTTGCCTTTTCAAATTTGTTTACATCCCGGCCACTTTTGAATCCCCATGGGCCAAGAAATTCCAGATCAACATCCTGTTCAAGTACTGAAACAGAAAACACTTTACTCCTAAGTATGAATTCAGTCGTAAGATTATCGCGATGCGTAGCAACAGCTAACCTTGGAGGATCGGCCGTAACCTGGAACACTGTGTTGGAAATATGTCCGTTAAAATGCCCACCATCACGCGAGCTCAGGATGTATAGCCCATAAGTAAGCTTGAAAAATGCATCTTTATTCATCACCTTTAAATTTGCAGTAAAATTAAAAAGATAAACTGAAAATTCATGCAGATCATCTATTTTTGTTTCAAATAAATATTTATGCAATCATCCAACGACCAAATCCGATTTATTGACTTTTTTTTAAAGTCATTCACTAATGGTTCATTAATCAAAATGACACTCAGCAAACCGCTTAAAAAATCAGATATCCCCGAAAACATTTATCTGCGGCCTGTGAACATCAAAAACCAACTTTTGATTTCGATAATCTATCGCCACAAAACCAAAGATATTACAAAAAATTATCCAATTACCGAGACACAGGAAATACTGAATAAATGTCTGGGAAATGATTTTTCGAATGCTGTTATTTTTACGACACAGCAGGATATCCAACTAAAATACAATAAAAAAAGGATTCCTAAACTTCTTTTTAGCAAACCTACCCAAAGTCCGCTGCAGGAATTAAGTCACGACCGGCATAAAATGCGGGTTATTGATATTAAAGGGAAAGATTATCTTCAAAAGCTGGGCGTCATAAATTCCAGATATGAAGTGATCCCAAAAATGCAGGATAAATATCGACAAATTAACAAGTACATTGAACTGGTTGACTCAATACTTGAACCTGAATCATCGTCGGATACTTTCCAGGTTACAGATATGGGATCAGGAAAAGGATACCTCACGTTTGCCCTGTATGACCATCTGACAAACAATAAAAAGTTGAATATTAAAATTACAGGAGTAGAAATGCGAGGGGAACTGGTTCACCAATGCAATCAAATTGCAAAAGATGAAGGATTTGAAAATCTTCAGTTTTTATGCAGTACCATTCAGGATTTCGATGCTAAAGGAACCAGAATGTTGATTGCTTTGCATGCCTGCGATACTGCTACCGATGATGCCATTTTCAAAGCAGTACAAGCTGAAGCAAAATATATTATTGTAGCACCTTGCTGCCACAAACAAGTAAGGAAATCAATGCAAGTTCCTGAAAACCTGAAACCAATATTAAGACACGGCATTTTTCTTGAACGCCAGGCTGAACTGTTAACTGATGCAATCAGGGCATTATTA
>RZYY01000228.1 GCA_009930115.1 Sphingobacteriia bacterium
AATTTTTGAATATTTATGAAATGTTAATATCTTTGCAAAACCTTGTTTTTACAGGCTTCTGGATATTATTTGCAAATTACTGAAAAGTTAAAGATTAGTACCAGCTGGATCACCCGAGGCCTCACTGAAAACTGTGGGGCTTTTTTATTGAATACACAACACTATGAGAAACATTTTTTACCTTAATCACCTGATTTTACTTTTTCTTTTTGCATTTCCCACAATTTCTGTGAAAAGTCAATCTGAAGGCAATTTTGATCTGGGTGCAGATTTTGTAAGCCGCTACGTTTGGCGTGGAAGCGATTTTGCGAATTCTCCATCCATCCAACCTTATGTCAGTTATTCTGTCAAAAGTTTTAAAGCTGAAATCTGGGGAGCATTTGCCACTGCAACTGATTACCAGGAGGTGGACCTGGTACTTTCGTATCAGATCAACGAAATGTTTACTTTTCAACTTACTGACTATTTTTTTCCCAATGGTACAAATTTCAACAATAATTATTTCGATTTTTCGAAAAAAACCACAGGTCATCTTATGGAAGGAACAATTGCATTTGAGGGTACTGATGAAATTCCGTTGCGTGTGTCGGCCAATTACAATTTTTATGGCAATGATCCTGATAAATCCTGGTACTTCGAAATGGGGTACTCCGGTACAGTAAGTGACTTTTCGTATGAAATTTTTTTAGGTGCAACACCCGGAGAAGGAGTTTATATGCCAGACGGGTCTGATGGTTTTAAAATAATTAATACAGGATTGTCACTCTCAAAAGAAATAAAAATTACCGATCACTTCAGCTTACCGATTTCTGGTGCTCTTATTGTTAACCCTCAGGCTGAGAATGTATTCTTTGTGCTTGGTATCAGTTTGTAAAATTGCATCTCAAAAACCAAAGAGAAATATTATCTAAAGCTACCAGCAGTAGTTTTAAATTCAGTGTATTTTAGAAAATTACAATTGGGGTAAAAACTAATCACTACTGGTAAATAACGTAATCTTAAGTGCAGTAATGCTGTCAATTTCTTTTAGCTTCATGATATAGATTCCGGCACGAATGTTTCGAAAATTTAATTTCAGCGGCTCCAATTGAACAGCATAAAAGTCAGATTCGAACACTTTCATTCCCGTAAGATCAAACAATTGAACCATCATCGGTCCTGAATTTGAGGGACTGACAAATACTTCGCCTGCTGAAGGATTCGGGAAAACCTTGTTTTCTGCTACAGAATAATCCGGTACATCAGCACAAATATCCACCATCAGTAATTGCTCAGCAAAACCAGTACATCCCAAATTATCAGTGTAGGAATATGTTATTACATGCTCACCAATACCTGCCAGTGAAGGATAAAACATACCATTTTCAACTCCGGTACCCGAATATTCTCCTCCTTCAGGAAATCCGCCATAAAGATTGAAAGGAGGAGTATAGCTACAAACTGTGTCGAATGGCTGAAGAGAAACAGCAGGATTGGCATAAACCTCTATAAAGTCAGGCTGCATTATTGTATCACTGTGAATGTCATTGGAAACGGCGAGTGTTACATCCCAAAAGCCAGGTTCAGCATATTGCACAATTGGATGAATTTCATTGGAGAATTCAGGGATACCTCCTTCGAAATGCCATTCCCATGCAGTAATATTTCCAGCGGATAAATCGGTAAACTGAACCTCCGCACCTTCACAAATTTGTTTTGAATCAACCTCAAATATAGCGGTAAGTCTGTCCTGACAATTTTGGATGTAACTGTCAAAACATAGAACCTCCGGAGGGAAGCACACTCCAAAATGCATTTTGTAGTCGGGACAGATCACAACATAGGTAGGTGCACCGTAAAAAGTCTGACCATCGATCAGCACATCAATAGCATTGCCACCATATCCCTCACTTCCGGCACATGGATGTGAAACGCCAACATCAATTTTATATTGATTAATTGTTTGATTATCATCATAACGGGTAACCCCCCACACATTTAAATTGCTCATCCCTGAGCCATATTTGACGTATACTTCTTCGATTATTGGAGCATACGCTATACATGCCATTCAGGTCGCCTGGAAAATATCAATCATAATAGTATTGCCATTGTCGAGCTCATCATAAAGAGTCCAGGTGATACCATCAGAATCAACAATGGTAAAATTGCCAACAGCCTTGTGAGTTACCTCTCCATTGGAACTGGTAATTTCAAAAATCCTTTCCTGCGACATAACAGGAAGAACGAACATCATTAAAACAGCGAAATGTAAAAATTTCATTTTCATACAGTTTTCTAAGTGATGAATAAAATACAAATTTAAAACAATTTACTATTGACGGGCAAAATTCAAAAAGGGCAGAAAAATGTGGAGGGGATTCCTCTCCGCCGCCGCCTACCCCCTCCGCCACCAAAACCCTTGAAACCTTTGTCATTTCGATCCGCGAGCCGGCGGGGAAAAATCTCAAATTTTTTGTCGGTTAGTAGTGAAAACAATTCAGAATGCGTATTTATTTAACTGTGACCTTTTGTTTAACATGAATTAACGTTTCAGGATTAGAATTACTTTTGCCGCTTCAAAAACTCAAATTATTAATTTTTCTTTCAAAAATGAAAAACATTGGTTCTTTTATATTGATTACATGGCTTTTAGCAGTTTCATGCAGCCAACCGACCATCGGGCATAAAATTCAATTTACAGGTGAAGCACAGGGCACTTATTATGTGATTACCTATTTTGCTGATGATACGCTGATTAGTCAGCACCAAATTGACTCGGTGCTCGCAGATTTCGACCTGATAGCTTCGATATGGCAGCCAAACTCGCTAATCTCCAGAATTAACAGAAATGAAACAACCGTTGTGGACAACAAATATTTTTCAGATATCTTCAACCTGTCGCAACGCATCGCTAAAGAGACTGACGGAGCATTTGACATCACCGTTGGACCGTTGGTAAATGCCTGGGGATTCGGATTTAAGAACCGGATGGATATGACCACAGAAAAAGTGGACAGTATTCTTCATTTCGTTGGATTTCAATTTATACGGCTTGAAAACGGACAAATTATTAAAGATAACCCCAATATTCAAATTGACTTTAATGCAATTGCCAAGGGTTATTCGATTGATGTTATTGGTGGATTTCTTGAATCGGCAGGAATTAAAAATTACCTGATCGATATTGGTGGCGAAGTGCTGGCACGCGGCACAAAAACTGATGATGAGAAATGGATTATAGGCATAGAAAAACCTTCTGACGAAGCAACATCCGAACGTAAACTCAAAGCAACAATCAAGGTTGAAGATATTGCTGTGGCGACCTCAGGAAATTACAGAAAATTCTACATCGAAGATGGAATAAAGTTTGCCCACACTATTGACCCTGCAACCGGA
>RZYY01000229.1 GCA_009930115.1 Sphingobacteriia bacterium
TCGAGCATCAGCATTTCCTCATCCACAAGCCTGAAAGCGTTGAAAAAGCAGTTGGAAAGGATTGATTTCTCTATGGTTATTGGCAATGGCCGGATTGAGAGTTTCACAGCAAAAGGAAAAAATGTATCCATCAGTGCTAATGAAATTAAATCGTAATGGCCATCAATTCATCAAAATATAAGGTATTTATCCTGCGGTTGCTGTGTTTAACCATCTGGACTGGCGTGATGTTGATGTGGTCTCCGGCAAAAACCTTTGGTCAGGAGAAAAGCGGGTTTCAGTATGCAGACAGCCTGACTTACAACCTTTACCTGAACTCAGAATGGGAAGCACTGACCAAAGCAGGCAATGAAGCCCTGGATCAGGGACTGGATTATTATTATTTGCGGATGAGAATCGGGATTGCATTTTTCAACCTCGAAAATTACCGGATTGCTGCGGTTCATTTTGAAAAAGCGCTCGAATTCAATATAGGGGATGCTGTTGCGCTTGATTACCTGCAAAAATGCCTGGAGTGGGGTGGGATGGAGGTTGAAGCGGCATGGCTTTCAAAAGAATATCCAACGGTAGTTGCCGGAAAAGTGGTTAACAGTGTTTCTTTGTTTTATGGCCATGCCTTTTCGGGAAACGAAGAAGCACTTGACAAGCTGGATATTGACGGCGAAGCAAATATTTATGGCGAAGTGATCGGTACCGGGAATATCTCTTATATCCATGCGGGTTTGAACTTTTCGCCGGCGAACTACCTGCGCTGGTATGCCGGTTACACCAACATGCAGGTAAGCAAGCACCAGAGAGTTGTCATGGATGGAGTTGATACACTCGAAAATAAATACACCCTTAATCAACATCATTTTATCGGAAGATTTCCCGTTCGTCTTGCCAAAGGATGGAACCTGGTTCCTGCAGTTGACCTGATCAATGTGAACGATCGCCCGGTAATTGTTACTTACGGCAACGATTTGAATGCCTATAATTTTGCCGATGAAGAAATTACTTACACGGATTATATTGTTGGGTTGAAGATTTTCAGGGAATTGCCGCGCTGGAGCCTTGGCGCTGCAATCAGCCGGTCGGACCTGAACCGGGAGAATCAATGGCAAAGCTCTTTCATTGCAGGGGTTTATCCGGCAGGAAACCTTAATTTGTATGCTTTTTCCACTTTTTCGCTATTCATGGAAAATGAGGAAACGAATTTCCATTTCAAGCAAACCATCGGCGGCAAAGTTTATTCCCGTCTCTGGTTGCAGGGCAGCACACATTTCGGCCATTTGAAGAATGCGCACGACGAAACCAGCCTGGTGGTTTTTAATTCGGTTGGAAATATTGTTTCAAGGTCAACCGCGTCAGCAATCATTTTCATTAGCGAAAAAGTAATTTTGCAATTGGATTACAGTTTCATTCAGAACGAAGACAGTTACCTCGGATTTATGGATTATGAGTCCTACAGGTTACAAACATACAATTATGATAATCATCATATTATGGGAGGAATAAAATGGAAATTTTAAAAACAGCAATCATCGTACTTTTTATGATGATCACCATTTCATGGTCATCATCTGCTCAAAATGAAAAGAAACTCCAGGATGCGTTTGCAGCCAGCTACAAACTGGAGACGGAGGGGAGTTACAGCAAAGCCATTGATGTGTTGAAAAGCGGGTACGACGAAATGTCCTATCCGATCAACATCCGATTGGGCTGGCTTTCTTACCTCAACGGCTCATTTACTGAGTCCGCAGCTTATTACAATAAATCCATCCAGTTGATGCCAATGAGCATCGAAGCCAGGCTGGGTTTTGCATTGCCGGCATCAGCCATGGGGAATTGGGATCATGTGGTGACCAAATACAATGAAATCCTGAAAATTGACCCCAACCATTCACTGACCAACTATAGGATGGGGCTGATCTATTACTACCGCGAGGATTACGCCACCGCTTTCAAATATTTTGAACGCATTGCCAATATGTACCCGTTCGACTACGACGCCATTCACATGTTTGCCTGGGTTCATCTGCGCCAGGGAAAGAAAAAAGAGGCGCATGCCCTATTTCACAAAGCATTGCTCATTCGACCAAACGATACATCGGCGCTCGAAGGGCTGAACCTTTCGAACTAGTTGCTTCCGGAAGAATCCTATTATTGATAAACAGAGCTAGCTCGCACGTCAAAATTTATAGTAAAAAGGACAACGTTTACAATGAGAATGGGAAAAGTCAAAATATAACCTCCCAAGGATCAATTGATAATTACCCTACCTGTTTGCCGTTGTTTTCCGTTAACCTCAAGCGAGACCAGATAAATTCCGGGGCGGCATTTTTGTTGGTTAGCGCCGGTTCCGTCCCAGGTAAACCGGTAAGTTTCACCTCCTTTCATTTGTTGATGGGTTATACATTTGATTTTCCGGCCCGGTATGTCGTAAACGGAAACTTCGGCGATTCCTGTTTCGTGCAATGTTATGGCTAAGGTAGTATGATCGTGAAACGGATTGGGCGAAATACTAATGTTATCAGGTGGTTTGCTTTTATCAGTTAAACCAACTACAGGGTCATTTTGAAAGTTACCTTCACCGTCATTAAATAAAATCTCAACATAACCATTAGTTGCATAGGCAATATCCTGATAACCATTGCCATCAAAATCAGCACATACAATGTATTTTGATATTAAAGTTACCGGGTAAAAATCAATCATGCTTCCCATTTGAAAATTGCCTTTATTGTAAAACAGCAGGAATTCATTATTTGAATCGGAATAAAACAAAATATCAGGCAGGCTGTCATTGTTAAAATCGGCTACGGCATTGCCTGATGTAATGTTTTGAAAAATAAAGTCAGTATGACTTACAAATGTTTGATTGCCTGTATTTTCGAAAAATGTTGCGTAGGTATAGCCCCAGAAACATCCGAAGGTAATAATGTCCATATCTCCATCGTTATCGAAATCAACTAAGTACACTTCTTTTTTTGGATAATTTGTTTCTAACAGGACAGTTTCAAAACCTTCGGGTTTGCTATAATAGATTCTTGTATTCTGACCGGTAATTACCACATCTTCTCTCCCGTTGCCGTCAAAATCGTAAGAGGTCATTCTGTGTGGTAAATCTCCGGTAACGTCGTAATATTCCGGTTCTGACAAGTTGCCCGCTCCGTCATTGTAAAGGATACCCCAGAACTGAAATTGGTTGGACAAAACTAAAATATCGGGAAACTCGTCTTCATTTACATTTCCATAATCAATGTATGTAAAAGGGTTGGTCATGTTTAGTGTAAAATCCTTGTATTCGCCAAATGTACCATAATTATTGAAAAAAATGCGAATAAATCTTTGTGTGTCTGAAGAGAAATCAGCCCCAAATGTAACAA
>RZYY01000230.1 GCA_009930115.1 Sphingobacteriia bacterium
TTGCCCATGTTCGACTTTGGGGTTTTAGCTCAGTTGGGAGAGCGCTTGAATGGCATTCAAGAGGTCAGGGGTTCGAATCCCCTAAGCTCCACCAGAATAATTTGATCCCGCCTTTTCAGGTGGGATTTTTTATTGTGAAATGGCTGAAGAAAAATTTAATTTTCAGTCCTGAGATGACTGCAATGCCAAAAAACAGACAAGGCCGGGGCAATAAATGCGGGATCTTTGCCGTAACAGGCGAATTGATGTTGTTGTAGGCTTCATCGATGTTCGTTTCCGTGCTGCCAGCAATTGCGCCGACCAAATTTTCCTCTGCAGGATTCACCGCATGTGATCTTTTCAGATCCGCAAGCGGGACATACATAGTTTCCTATTTCTGGAGATTTAAGATTCTCTAAGCTTTCTGTCCATTTATTGCCGCAATTAAGACACATTATGCTGCATATATTTTTTGTATAATTGCCTCCCTCTATATGGATCGTTTTTCCGTTTATCAGACTGTCGGCAATTGTTTCCCTCGCGGATAACAATATGCGTTGGAAAGTCGGGCGGGAAACTTCCATTTTGTCAGCACATTCATTCTGTTCGAGCCCTTCCAAATCTTTTAGCCGGAGGGCTTCCAGCTCTTCAAGTTTTAAAATGTTTTTGGGTGACTCTTCTATCTCCTTGTCTGAAGGAACGAAATAGGAAACAGAAGGGATGTTCTCGATCTTTCTCCATTTTGTCGGTCTTGCCACTTATATCATCCCCGTCCTTTGGTACTTAAAAACATAATCATTTAAATCAACGTTAAGTTTCTCGGCTATCATCGGGCACTTTGCCTTGAGGAGAAAAAACAACGGCCTGGAGCAGTCAGAAAGAGCTTCAAAATTACCCTGTCCCTTGCTTATAACTATGTCAGCCTTATCAAAAACTGATAAAAAATTAGTGCCGCACTGACTTAGGATAGCTCCGGGAGCTCCGCATCCGGTAGTGATAATTTCGGCACATTCGTTTAAACCCGAATCAACGGCGTCCTGCATCGTGGCATCATTTATTATGGGCTCGCTTCTTACTGCATAAGTGATCCTGAAACCTTTTAGATGTTCTATCAAAATGCGGTCAAAAAAAGTCTCTCCCGCATTGTCTCCTATTATAAGAATATTTCCCGACGTTTTTAGCTTTTCTGTAAAAATGTCTAAGGCACAGGACGAAAATTTTTTTGTAAGTTCATTTTCAAGGGAAGCCTTGAAATTTGAAGTGTCATAAATAGCAGAATCTATTATGTTGCCTGTCGCCGAAGTTTTAAGTGCCCAATAAAGCTTGCCATGCTTGTTGTCCGCAAATTCCTTCAGAAAAGGGTATATCTCTTTTGCCGCCCGGATGTCTCTTTCTTTGACCGACTTATAAGGATCGGAAACTCCTGTGATGAGTTTGACTGTTTGATGCATATCCTTTACGATTTCGGGTGAAGTCCGGTACTTTTTGTAATTTTTAAGTATTTTTAAAGATTCTTCAATGATATTCTCCTGAAGCTCAGGTCTGTCAGTTGCCAGTCTGGAAGCTTCGAGAACTTGTTTCAGTGCGCATGGAAGGCAGTCCAAAAATATTTCCATATCTTACCTCTGTTTATATATTTGTTTTCCGCGGATCCGGCCATTCATGCATTTGTTAAGAAATGCACCTTGCCTGTTTTAAAAATATTTGAACAATATAGCATATGTTGAAAGTGCATTATAGATCGTTTTTTAGCAAATTTCCTAAATTTTTTTAAGACACTATTTTACGAAGTTTAGTTTGGCAATTCGATCGGGCCCTATATGACAGGAACGGCTTCTTTTGGGTATGTGATCATTAAAAACACAGTATCTTATTTTATTACGAGAGGAAGGCGTCAGACCCGCCTTCCTCTCAAATTTATGCGCTGCAAAGAATTACTTGTCTTCTTTGTCCAGGTCTGAAAGGCGTTTTTTTATCTCCTGAAGCTGATTTTCCAAATATTCAGCCTGGTTGCTCAAAATGGTTTTCTGGTCATAACCGGCCGCAGCGGCTCCAGCATATGTCGGATCATCGTACCTTGCCCAACCAGGGGCTCCCGTGGCGTAAAACATCCTACGGAACCCCCGTCCGCGGCCGCCGCCGAATCCGCCGCCAAATCCCCAAAAACCGGCAAATCCCGGTATTTCAAAGCCTGAACAAAAACCGGCTCTGCGGCCTGTCATAGGTCCCATTCCCATCGGGCCTGTCCTGTCTCCTCCCGGCATATTAAATCCCCCTCTCGTATTTTTGTCTGTTTTTACTGCTGTCTCATTCTGTTTCTGCCAAATCCCCCAAAACCCCCAAAACCCCTCAACGCAGCACCGGGCAGTGAGCGCCCATATCTGAAGGTTCCCATTAGTCCGAATCCGCGTCCCGCGCCGAACCTGCTGCCAAATCCCCAAAAACTTGCATAGCCGGGTCTTTCAGATCCGGAACAGAAGCCTGCTCCACGTCCTGTCATAGGTCCCATTCCCATCGGGCCTGTCCTGTCTCCTCTAGGCATTGCCTCACCTCCCTTTTTTATTTTTTCCTTTTATGTTATTTTTTTTACAGATTTTACTGAAGCCCCTCATAAAACGCACTGGCAAGTTATATTTGTCTTTATCAGTGGCCTGATGCCGCAGGCAGCAGTTAAAAAGATTTAGCTATGATTTCCTGATCACACTTTTCACTGAATCCCGAGCGCAGTAAATCTTTTTATCGTTGCTTTCGTTTTGTTGATTTGAGCCGGGCTATCCCTCATAAAAGTTTTGTTTTTTCAGGAATCTCTTATGAGTGGAGAGCCGCAGTTAGGGCAAACAAGAGAAGTACATGGTTTGCCAGCAATGTGACTGACTTTTTCACCGCATTTTGGGCAGACACAATACCCTGCGGGGCCTGCACCGGACCCTCCGCGCTGTCCCCTACGCCCCAAATTTCCTGCTGCAGGGCCTGTGCCAAATGGTCCTGTTCCGTCTTTCCCCGGCATATGAATCACCTCCAAACTATAATGTTTTAATACTTTTTTGTTGAACAAAAAAACAGCACATCCTTATCTGATTTATTAGCGTAGATTTCTTATGCATGAGCGAAATTCATCTGCAAAAATTTTGCGAGTGCCTGGTTATTGACATATGCCCATAAGAACAATAGTCCTGTTTTGGGCATATGTCAACAATAACAATAAAAACTTTGTTGAATTAGGGAAAAAATAACAGCACCTATCCCCAAATTTAACAGTGTAATTGCATATGTCGGCAGTTCAAAACATGGTAGAATTACCGGGTACAGGGGTAAAATAGCTAATTCCGTAAGCATATAATGAGGGATCTGCA
>RZYY01000231.1 GCA_009930115.1 Sphingobacteriia bacterium
TCCCTGATCCGTGCATGAGTTTCGCCAAACTGTGAGCGGTGACATTCGTCAAAGATAAAGACAATCCGCTCCTCTTTCAGCTTGTCCATCCGTGTTTCATAGCGTTTTTTGCTGATGGCGCTGTTGAGTTTTTGGATGGTGGTAACAATCAGTTTTGTGTCGTCCTGAAACTGCCTGACCAACGTGTTAGTGTTGTCGGTACTGTCAATGCTTCCCTTGCTGAAGCTATTAAACTCCTTGGCGGTTTGGTAATCGAGGTCTTTGCGATCCACCACAAAAACCACCTTTTTCACCTGTGGCAACCTCATCAGGATCTGACTTGCCTTGAAGGCAGTGAGGGTTTTTCCTGAGCCTGTTGTATGCCAGATGTAACCGTCTTTATTGCTGTTGATCACCCTGTCAACCAGCGATTCAACGGCATAGTACTGGTAAGGTCGCAGCACCATCAGTATTTTATTTGCCTCGCTCAGCACGATGTACCGGCAAATCATCTTGGAGATATGGCAGGTATCCAGAAAGTTGAAAGCAAACTTTTCGAGCTGGGTGATGGTCTGGTTCTTTTCGTCGCTCCAGTAGAAAGTATGCTTAAATGACTGGTATTTGTTGTTGGCGTAATACTTTGTGTTGACCCCGTTGCTGATAACGAAAATCTGGATGTATTGAAACAATCCGCTGGAAGCCCAGTAAGAGTGGCGCTGATAGCGGTTTATCTGGTTGAAAGCCTCTTTCAGTTCTATTCCACGGCGTTTGAGTTCGATCTGTACCAATGGCAAGCCATTAATCAGCAGGGTAACGTCATAGCGGTTTTTATAGCTTCCTTCCATGTTCACCTGGCGGGTAACCTGAAACTCATTCTGGCACCAGTTTTCCTGTTCGACAAAATCGAAGTACAGGCTGTCGCCATTATCCCGCTGGATTTGTTGTTTCTCCCTGAGTATTTTGGCTTTGTCGAACACCGATCCTTTGCTGAGGACATTGAGTACGCGGTCAAATTCCCTGTCCGACAGGGTGATTCTGTTGTGCTTCTCTACCTGGGTTTTGAGGTTGGAAAGCAGCTCTTTTTCGCTGCTGACCGGAATGTAATCGTACCCCAATTTCTCCAGTTGAGCCACCAGGTTGTCTTCCAGTATTTGTTCGGGTTGTTTGGACATTTTTGTTAAATTAATAAAAAACTTATCATTTTCTCAAATACTTTTGCTGAAACTAAGGTTAATTTACTAATTTTGCACCGTTCTTTACCTTTGGTATGGAATCTACAAAGGTTTTAAACGCTGAACCAGCTAATCAGCGTTTTTTTTATTCCCAGTCTGGACTATCCATGATTTTTTTAAGATTCTCCTTCTCATTAACTTCATATGCAGTAACAAACCTTGCTTTTTTCGAGGCAAATATTAAAATAACCACAATGTAATTTCCTTTTACGAGAGTAACTCTTCGGGTGTCATCATAATTTTTGTTCTTTGAATCCCACCCTTTTTTTTTGATCGTATCAGGATCTAACAGAGCATCTTTAATCCAATAAATCTTTTCCAGCCGATTGAATGAAAGAATTGATTTGTCTTTTCTTATTCTAGAAGAGCTTTCATAAAAACAATGATCGAACATGTCTGAGTAGAAAAACACCCTTATGCCATCAAACGTAAAAATCTGTTTTTCGCAATATTCTTCATTCCAGATTTTCCGGAACTCTTCTTCTGACATCAGATGGGGTTTTATTTTTTTGTAATCCATCACCAACCACCTTTTAAATTGATTTTGAACACATTTAGCTTCTCTTCCCATTTTGGTGTAGGTGCAAGTTTCGTCTTGCTTTTAGATTGTGCCAGGTTTAGTAATGCTTGTTTTGCTTCACTTTTTATCTTTTGATTAAATTTTGCTGCCACTAGTCCGGTTAATACATCTGCGAGTTGTATGCCTAAAGACTGATTAGATGGTAATGCCTGGACATTTGAAATTTCTGAAGTGAGATTAGAATGATGCAATACTTCCTTCAACTTTTTCAGTCTGCCTTTGTCTCGATTTACTTTGAGATCAAGAAAGATATCATAGCTATTAAAATCAAATATCCAATGATGGAGTAATTGATAATAGAATTTATAAAAACCCAGTTCAGCATCCTGATCGTTGAAACGATAGTTATCAACTGTCATTGATTCAATTAAAATAACCCTGAAACGTAATTCATCAGTACTGAAGAAAAATTCAACAACATCTTTATAGAGATCCAGGTATGCTGGTGATACTTTGTTCCATTTCAATTCACCTTTCACACAGTAACTTTCTTTTATGGCATTCAAGCGTAGTTTGAACTCAGATCTGAAGTCAGCAGGCATCCAGATGCCTCCAATAGCAATAAAAAGATGCGCATCCTTTCGGGTCAAAGCCTCTAAGCCACTTTCATCGCAATAAATTTCAAAATTCATAATTTTAGAATTTAATTAACAAAACATCCTCTGCAACAGCCCCTTCTCTCACAGCTCAGTTTTTTACTGAAACCGTGATTATTTCTGAATCTTTTCCAGGTAAGGATATGTTGCATTATAAAATTTGACCATTGAAACCCCGAACCATTCAATGAGTTGTTCCCAATATTTTTCTTCACTAAACCGTCCTTCAAAAGTTTCCCGAAGTTCAACGGGCATTTCATGTTTAATCCTTGAAGCCCTTTTGTTTTCAAGCCTTTCCCAGATAATTTCTCCTTCAAAGGATTTTTCAATATCATTTTTGTATTTGTACATCGCATCAATGTTGGCTTTCTCAGGATCGTCAGAAAAATACAATTCGACCCTGAAAGCATTTCTGCCTAAGCAATACGCAAATTTTCCACTGCCTTTCCAGAATCCAATATTATGACTTGGCTTTGCGCTAACCCTGTCGAGATAATCAACTTTATGTGCTTTCAGGTCGTTTTTCAGTACTCCCCAGAATTTTATCAGTATTGCTTCCGAATGCTCAACCGTTTTGCTTTTCTCTTTCTCCTCTTTCTCTTTCTCCTGTATCTCAATCATAAACTCTTTGGTTTCAGGTAAAGGAATGATCTGCTCAACCTGCAAGAACTCTTCCTCGCCCATGCTGTATGGTGTAGCCCTGAAACACTGAATACGGACATCGTGATTAAGCAGCCAAAGCACAGTTGAGGTAACCTCTTTACGATAGTTGTTCGATACAAATATCATCCTTTGGTCAGTCCGGTTTAAAAGCAGGTCTTCGTCATCGTTGCGCTCCAAAAACTCCAATATGCTCTCCTTTGCATCACCCTCAGTGCCGGTCTTATCCAGATAAGACTGGTATATTTTTATGATCTGAGAAGTGGTAAGGGTAGAGC
>RZYY01000074.1 GCA_009930115.1 Sphingobacteriia bacterium
TGAAAAGAGTAATAAATTTGTCAAAAAATTCCTATAAATAAATCAGGTGTAAAACCGAAAACTTCACTTATTTTACAGTGGTAAAAATCTGCTGTAAGTCTGGGTTTATCGGAATAAATATCTTAGTGTTTAACGAAAAAAAATTCTTAAGTAAACAGTATTTAATGATACAAACAAAAAAAGTGGCAGAGCTGAACAGAGATCAATGTTTGCGAATCGCTGAAATCATCAGAAATCTCAAACCACGCAAAGATTTTTATCAGCGCAATTATCTCAGGGTTGAAGCTGATGAAGAAACCATTTTCAGAATGCATTTTTTCGCTGTAGCTATCTGCCATCAAACGTATACACTGCATCATCCCAAACTGAATTTGTGGGGTTGGGATTTCATTGAGCATGTTTTTGCAATCCTCGCAAAAGAAAAGTCTCAACTGCTCAATCCTTCATATTTAGTAAGCACCGATTCTTCCAAACTTGTCAGGCAACTAAAAAACTGGTTTACATATGATGAAGAACCCGATCACTGCACACTCGACCGGCCTGATGAACGGGTTGCACTCATGCAGGATGCAGCCGGATTTGTAACTTCAGAATTCAAAGGAAAATTATCCAGCCTTTTCCGCTCTTCAAAAGGATTTTTAATTCATTCAGGCACCGGGTTATACGAGGTTTTACCAAAAATGCAAGCATTCACCGACTCTCAGCAGAAAAAATCAACTTTTCTTATCAAACTGCTGATGGACGCCGGATTAATTACAATCAATGATCCTGAAAATTTTATCCCGATCATGGACTACCATATGCAAAGGGTGCTGATGCGAACGGGATGTGTAGAGATCACTGATCCTGATCTTCGGCAGCAACTGATCAACCGCAAACCTCAGAATAGTGACGAACCCATAAGAAGTCTCTGTATTGAAGCATTCAGAATAATCGCAGATACTTCTGGTCATCAGGTTACTCGAATGAACGATTACTTCTGGTCACTGGGGCGCAGTTGTTGCAATACTACTACCCTTTGTCACGACCATCGTTGTGAAAAAGAACCATGCACGCTCACTCAGATTATTGAATTGCAAGCACATTCCCGTTGTATCTTTCAGGATATTTGCCCTGGCGCCATACTGGATGATTACAGAAATCTATGGCAGCCAATGGTAAAAACTCACTTTTATTGATTCCGTAAAATAGCCTATTTTCGCAGTTTAGTCTTCAAATCTTATATTTTTAATGCAAGTTTAAATGTCTTTATTATTCTACATCCTGATTTTTGCCTATTTGTTTTATCTGGCATCCAGATATCTTTTCCCATATCTTCTTAAAAGATATTTGCGGAAGGTACACCAACAATATGCTGATAAACAATCACAAAATCATAAAGAAGGTGAAGTAAGTGTAAATTTCATTCCCCCGGAAAGTCAAAACAACAAATTCAAACCTGAAGATGCTCAAGAGGTTGATTTTGAAGAAATAAAAAAGCAAAAACCATCAAATACCTAATCTGCAATGTCCCGTTTTACTTTAAAACAACTTTGGCCATATCTGGCGGCAATTGTTTTTTTCATTGTTGTCTTGTTTGCTTATTTTTCTCCTGTCCTTGAAGGAAAGCTTCCAAAACAGGATGATATTCAACGCTGGCAGGGCATGTCGAAAGAAATCTCTGATTTTCGGGAAAGCACCGGCGAAGAAGCACTTTGGACAAATTCGATGTTTGGAGGAATGCCAGCCTATCAGATTTCAGTCCGTTTTAAAAATGTATTGGTCAAACACATAGATAAAATACTGACCTTAGGTCTGCCTCACCCGATAGACCTTGTTTTCCTCTACTTTTTGGGGTTCTTCATTTTACTCTTAACCCTGAAATTCGACGTTTGGCAGGCTTTGACAGGTGCAGCGGCTTTTGCTCTGTCGTCCTATTTTTTCATCATCATCGAAGCGGGACATAACTCAAAAGCTCATGCTATCGGGTATATGGCACCTGTCGTAGCAGGAATTCTGCTCACTTTAAAAGGGAAATACATCTGGGGCGGAGCTTTCACTGCGCTGTTCCTGAGCCTGCAGCTAATGACCAATCATTTGCAAATTACTTATTATTTGCTGTTGATCGTTGTATTACTTGGAATTGCACAACTCATCGAAAGCATTAGAAAATATGAACTGGATGTTTTCTTCAAAGCTATGAGAATCCTAATTGTTGCTGCAATAATTGCTGTAGGGGTTAATTTTTCAAACATCTGGGCAACTTATGAATACGGGAAATATACCATCCGCGGCGCATCAGAATTAACGGCCGATCCCGAAAACCGAACCTCAGGCCTCGATATCGACTATGCCACTCAATGGAGTTACGGCATTTCCGAAACGTTCACTTTACTCATTCCTGATATGATGGGTGGTGGCTCCATGCGACATCCCGATAACGATTCCCACACTTACAAAGAGCTGTTAAACCTTGGCATACCTCCGGCACAGGCCCGCAGCTATCTGCAAATGATACCCATGTACTGGGGAACACAGCCTTTCACGTCAGGACCAGTTTATACCGGAGCTGTCATTGTATTTCTTTTTGTGCTTGGTCTGTTTGTTGTGAAAGGAAAAATGAAATGGTGGCTGACCTCTGCAACCATTCTCTCAATCATGCTTGCCTGGGGCCATAATTTTATGCCGCTCACCGAATTTTTTCTGCATTACGTACCAGGCTACAACAAGTTCAGAGCAGTTTCAATGACGCTGGTAATTGCAGAATTTACTATGCCTCTGCTGGGAATGCTGGCGCTAAAGGAACTGTTAGGGAATACAAGCGACCGGAAAAGACATTTTCAATCGCTGAAGACAGCTTTTTTCATCACAGGTGGTCTGGCGTTGCTTTTTGCTGTTTTTGGCGGGGCAATCTTTGATTTTCATTCTTCCTTTGACAGCCAGCTATTGCAGGCAGGTTTTCCCCAATCGGTAATCAACGCTGTACACAACGACCGACAATCCATGCTGGTTTCGGATGCAATCCGGTCGCTGATTTTCATTATTCTTACGGCTGTAGCTGTTTGGGCTGCCATATTTGCAAAAATACGGAAAGAATTCGCTTACATTGCTCTTCTTGTCTTTGTTATCAGCGACATGTATCCGGTTAATCGCCGTTACCTCAATAAAGACGATTTTGAGCCTGCCAAAAAAGTAAATATTCCATTTGTGGCCACTCAGGCAGATCAGATAATACTTAAGGATCAGGACCCAAATTTCAGGGTACTCAATACCACTGTAAATACTTTCAATGACGCCAGCACTTCTTTTTTCCACAAATCTGTCGGCGGTTATCACGGAGCTAAGCTGCGCCGCTACCAGGAACTTATTGACCATCATATTTCCAAAAACAATATGGCTGTGCTTAACATGCTCAATACAAAGTATTTTATCGTTGAAGGAAAAAATAACCAGCCACAGGCCATTGTTAATCCCGAAGCGCTTGGAAATGCCTGGATTGTGAATGAAGTAGAAATTGTTGAAAATGCTGATGCCGAAATTGCCGCACTATCAGATTTCGACCCGCAGACCACAGCCATCGTAGATAAAAGATTTGAGCACCTGCTCGAAGGTTTCAGTGAAAACAGCGATTCGACTGCAAAAATAGAACTCATCACCTATCAACCCAACCAACTCACTTACCGGTTTGCATCCGCCAAAGATGAACTGGTGGTTTTCTCCGAAATTTATTACGACAAAGGCTGGAATGCGTATGTTGACGGTGAACAAATGCCTTATTTCAGAGCAAACTATGTGTTGCGTGCTATGAAAATTCCTGCAGGTAACCATGAAATTGTATGGAAATTTGAACCAAAAGTCTATTACACCGGAGGTAAAATTTCTCTTATTTTCTCAGTGATTGTGCTTCTTGCTTTCATAAGTGCGCTGGCATTTCAAATAAAGGATAAACTTTTAAAACAATAATTCAAAAAGATGAAAAAAGCGCTGATTATCACCTATTACTGGCCCCCCAGTGGTGGTGCCGGTGTACAGCGCTGGCTAAAATTCGCCAAATACATGCGTGAATTTGGCTGGGAACCCGTCATCTACACTCCCGAAAATCCTGAATTCCCGGCTATAGACCATTCTCTGGAAAAAGACATCCCTGAAGGAATCACTGTTTTAAAAACAAAAATATTTGAGCCTTACACAGCTTACAAACGTTTTGTAGGAAGAAAGAAAAATGATTCAATTAAAGCAGGATTTCTTTCGGAAAAGAATAATTCATCTTTAGCCGAAAAAATCGCGGTCTGGATCAGAGGTAACTTTTTTATCCCCGATGCCAGAAAATTCTGGATAAAACCATCTATCAGGTTTTTGACAAAATATTTGAAAAACAACCATATAGACGTTATCATTTCTACCGGACCTCCTCACAGCATGCACCTCATAGCACTGGGTGTGAAAAAAGCAACTGCACTGCCCTGGCTTGCTGATTTCCGAGACCCATGGACGAATATTGACTTTTATCAGGATTTAATGTTAACCAAGCTGGCTGACAGGAAACATCGGCGATACGAACTTGAAGTACTTAAAAATGCCGATAAATTTGTGACAGTCAGCTGGAATTGGGCAAAAGATTTTCAAAAGATTTATAAAAGAAATATCGAAGTAATTACCAATGGTTTCGATCAGGATGATTTTCCAAAAACCGGTTTGAACCTAGATGAAAAGTTTTCGATTGTACACATTGGGTCAATGAACAAAGACCGAAATCCACATCATCTTTGGGTAGCCATCAGTGAACTCATAACTGAACTGCCCACAGTGAGGGATAAACTCGAAATCAAATTAATTGGGAGTAATGACTATTCGGTTTTACAGAATATCAACAAACATGGACTTGAGCCCTGGTTGACTTTACTTAAAAATATTCCTCACGCTGATGTGTTAAAGCATGCGTTGACAGCACAGGTTCTTTTACTGGCACTTAATAACACACCAAATGTTTCGGGGATTATTCCGGGCAAAATTTTTGAATATATTGCATCAAGACGTCCAGTTTTATGTATCGGTGCGGAAAACGGTGACAGTGCAAGAATTATAAATGATACTTCTTCTGGTCAAACGATTGATTTTGAAGATAAAGTAAAAATGAAACGTCTTCTGACAACCTATTTTGAGCTTTATTTGAAAAATGACTTAAAAAACTTTAGTTCAGATTTCCTAAGATATTCACGAAAATCCCTCTGTGGTCAAATGACCGGATTATTAAATAACATAACTAAGACTCAATCAAAGTGAAGATAATCAATATAGTAGGCGCAAGACCGAACTTTATTAAGATCGCCCCCATTATGAGAGCTATGGCCCATGACAGCTGTTTTCAGCCCTTGCTACTCCACACAGGACAACATTACGACTTTAATATGTCTGAAAGTTTTTTCAAAGAACTGGAAATTCCTGAACCGGACATAAATCTCGGGATAGGCTCTCTGAGCCATGCGAAACAGGTAGCTGCTATCATGGACAAGTTCGAGGATATATGTGAAGAAATCAAACCAAATGCAATTTTAGTGGTTGGTGATGTGAACTCAACAATGGCATGCACGCTTGTCGCTTCAAAAAAAGGAATTAAAACCGTTCATGTCGAAGCAGGCATACGCAGTTTCGACCGCACCATGCCCGAAGAAATCAACCGGCTTGTGACCGATATGTTGGCCGACCTGCTTTTACCTCCATCACCAGACGCTATTGAAAACCTTCTTCATGAAGGCCATTCTCTTGATAAAATTGAAATGGTCGGGAATGTCATGATTGATTCTTTGCTTTTTCATCAGCAGAAAATACAGCAATCCAACATTCTTAACACCTTACTTTTGACCAAAGGAAATTATGCTACCCTCACCCTGCACCGTCCATCCAATGTTGACTCTGCAGAAGCTTTTAAAAATATTATCAGGGCGCTTAAATTTATCCAAAACAAAATTACTATTGTTTTTCCCATTCACCCCCGCACTAAAAATATGATAAGTAATCTCGGCCTGAATGACGAAATTGCAGCAATGAAGAACTTGAAAATGATCGAACCGCTGGGTTATTTTGATTTCAACAAACTAGTTTCGGATTCACAATTTGTCCTTACTGACAGTGGAGGAATTCAGGAAGAAACCACAGTTCAGCAGATTCCATGCATCACTTTAAGAGAAAATACTGAACGCCCTATAACAATAACCGAAGGAACAAATGAACTGGCCGGATCAGATACCGAAAAAATTATTGAATTGACTGAGATGATTCTATCAGGCAACTGGAAAAAAGGTAGAATACCGGAAATGTGGGATGGGAAGACAGCCGAAAGAATTATAAATTTTTTAAAAACGAGATTATCTTTTTTTGATTGATTTTTTATCAAATCATAGCTTTCAACAAAACTTTTAATATTTTTGCATCTGTCATAACCATCAATTGAAACAATTCACTGATGTACAGATGGTGTCTATATATTATTCTCTTTAGCCAAGCTACTTTACTCCTTAATGGCCAAGAAATCCATTTTTCACAAATTAACCATCCTGAAATTTTAATCAATCCTGCCTGCACAGGGCATTTTACAGGTAATTATAGAATTGGAACAGGATTCAGAAGCCAGAGCAAAAGTGTATCGATTCCTTATGAAACATTTACGGCTTGGGGAGATTATTTGCATAAATTCAAAAAACCTGAAAGGAGTTCGTTAGGACTGGGTGTTTTTTTATATGATGATAATGCAGGAGAAGGAAGCCTGCATACAATATCAGGGTATATCACAGTTTCCGTCATCAAAGGATTTAACCAGGACAATTCATTCAAGGCAGCACTGGGGTTTTCAGTAGGGATGATCAATCGTACCATCAATATCTCCAGACTGGTTTTTGATTCCCAATGGAATGGAACCTTTTTCGATCCGTCAATCGCAAGTGGAGAGCCCTTTTCAGGAAATTCACTTTTTGCACCTGATTTTAATTTTGGTGGCCTGGCATGCTGGGAGATTAGCAAAAATCTCCATACCAGCATAGGAACATCTTTGTTGCATATCAATCGACCTAAACTCACCTTTTATGAAGTTGAAAATCGCCTTGAGCACAGGCTAATCGTTCATGGTACTGCTAAAAACCGAATAAATGAATGGCTGCAGGTGAATCCGGGTTTTTATTACTCTTCTCAGCAGGGTGTTGATGTTATGATGTTTGGAGCAAATATGCTGATTATAAAAGAGAATATGAAATTTTTGACCGGACTCTGGTATCGTTTTGAACGCGATATTATTCCTCATTTAGGTGTAATGGCCAAGAACTTTCTAATTGAGTTCAGCTATGATGTAAATGTTTCAAAGCTGCATCTTGCCTCCAATTATCGTGGAGGTTTTGAAATATCACTAATTACAATATTTTCAAAAAAACTATCTAGATACGGTTGTAGTGATTTTACGATATCAAAATATATGGAACCTATTCAAGGATTTTAAGATAATAAATACCTTGTCATTCATTCTATTGATATTCGTACACTTGAACACAAGTGCGGATGAATACTATTGGGTTGGCGGTGGTGGTCTTTGGAGTGACATCAACCACTGGGCAACAAATAGTGGAGGCTCAGTACTTCATATTCAAGCACCAACAGCAGTCAATAATGTAATCTTTGATGAAAATTCATTTTCATCACCCGATCAAATAGTTATTATCAATCTGAAAAATGCCGTTTGCAAGGACATGAAATGGCTGAATGTAATAAATAATCCAGCAGTAACTGGAACGGATACAACCAGTTTAAGAATTTATGGATCCCTGCAACTTGATACAGAAATGATATTTGATTACCAACAAACCATTTATTTTGAGTCGGTATCAAGCGGAAAAATAATTTCCACTGCAGGTCACATGCTTGAATGCAACCTGGTTTTTCAGGGTGCTGGCGGTGGGTGGACATTTCAGGATGACATCAATGCAGCGAATCACTCGGTTACGTTGTTACGTGGCACATTGTCAACTGCCGGAAACAAGCTTACCTGCAATATTTTTTCCTCCCTTTCCAATGAGCCACGGATAATAATTTTAGGAACGTCAGAAATAGTAGTCAACTCCTGGCATATAAACGGAGACAATCTGCAACTGGAAGCCAGTGAATCGAACTTTTTGGTAGGCAGTATGTTGCAAAATCAGGATGGTGAGCGGTTGGAATATAATAATGTGAATTTTTGGGGGAGTACAGCAAGTCTACTCAACAATAATGTCAAGGGTGTTTTTAAAAATGTCTCATTTGAAAACGGACTGGTTGCGGGTGATATGGTCATTGATAAACTGTTGTTTAGTGAATCGGCTCAAATTTCAGGCAACGATTCCATACGTTACCTAAAAATTGCAGATTCCGGGCTGATTTCTGAAGGCACCAGCGTGATACAATATCTTGAATGTGGGAACTTTTTTACGATAAATGGCAATCATCAGATTGATACCTTATTGATAGCCGGCGCAGCTGAAATCAATGGTTCAAATACAATCGGACTGGCAAACCTGAACGATGTGGCCAACATAAAGGGTAAAAATCAAATCCAACATCTTACGGTAGCCAGAAAAGGTCAAATAACCGGAGAAAATACCTTTGGATGGGCATTATTGAATGGAAACAGTTTCTTGGGAGGCAACAATTTTGCTGACACTTTGAACTTCACACCGGGAAGAAGCTACACCTTTGGCATCAATTCGATTTTGACCATCAATCAGGAGTTCAATGCCACCGGAACCTGTTGCGAACCCATCAGGATGCTGTCGGATACCAACGGGATTCAGTCAACTATCATTAAGTACAACGGGGCTTTCATCAGCGAGTATCTTTCGCTGCGTGATCTTAATGCCGGAGGTTCGGTTCCCTTTTTCGCAGCAAATTCGGTGGATTTGGGAAATAATACCAACTGGAATATTGAAACCACCTCTGGTAAAGACCTCTATTGGGTGAACGGAAGCGGCAACTGGAGCGACCCTGATCACTGGGACTTGATCTCGGGCGGTGCCGGCGGTGCTTGCCCCCCGACTGAAATTGACGATGCATTTTTTGACCAGAATTCATTCTCAGAAACAGACCAAATGGTTACCATTGATGTGATCAGTGCGGTTTGCAAAGATATGGACTGGGAAAATGCTGCTTATAATCCTACACTGAACGGAGCTGATACCAACAGGTTATTTATTTATGGGTCACTCTATTTCTGCCAAGCTATGGCTAATGCATTTGAGGGAATTGTATTTTTCGAAGCCGAAGAGCCAGGGCAAGTAGTTGTTTCGGCAGGCCAATCTTTTAATCATCACGTCTGGTTCAACGGACAGGGCGGTGAATGGTCGCTTACAGATGATTTTATTACCAATCAAACTATTTACTTTCAGCACGGGGCTGTCAAAACACTTGGTAACATGGTAAATTGTCATATCTTTAGCTCTACTGATACTACAACCAGGTCTCTAAATTTGAGCACATCTTTGGTAAAACTCTATGGCTCAATGACAGATGTCTGGCTGCTAAATGGTCAAAATCTAACCTTTTACGGTGATTCTTCCCTTTTGCAATCCTGGTCTTATTCAGGCCACATCAATACTTTTAACGCTCAAACTAACAGGCCGGTTTACCATAATATTGAGTTTTATGGGGCTTCATCAACCCTGAAGAATTTCACCGCCAATTGCATTTACAACACCGTGAAGTTCTATTCTGATTTTGGAAGCGTTGTGGGTGATTGTAAGCTGGATTCTATAACTTTTTTTATGGCTAGTTGTGCTTTGTATGATAGCGATACTATTGGAACGGCAATTTTTCATGGCCCTAATGCATGGGTAAACGGAGGTCATCATGTAATTGATATTGCTTATTTCTACAATGATGCCACAATTGTTGGAACCAATACTATCGACACCGCACTGTTTTTCCGCAATGCATGGATAGAAGGTGAAAATCTGATTGATACTACTATTGTTTACAACCAAACAACAATTAAAGGTGAAAATATTTTCCGCACAACCACTTTACTCGGTGAAGGGCATATTTTCGGAACCAACATCTTTACCGACCTGACCTTAACCAAATCCAATACTTACTATTTTGAGCACGAGCAAACACAGACCGTTCTTGATCATCTGACGATTAACGGAGCATGTACCGGGCTTATCGTCCTCCAATCGGATGAAAACGCCATGCAGGCAACACTTTACAAAGCAAATGGAGGAGTGTCGGGCCAATACCTTCTAGTAAGGGACATAAGAGCTGAGGGCATTCAGTTGCCCTTTATTGCCAACAGTTCGGTAGATATGGGAAATAACGAAGGATGGGATATTAATTCAGGTACACCTTTGGACCTTTACTGGGTAGGGGGTACCGGCTGCTGGAGTGACTCGCTGCACTGGTCGGGAGCATCCGGTGGCGATGGAGGGTATTGCATCCCCACACCGGTGGACAATGTATTTTTTGATCAAAATTCGTTTATCACCTGGCAGGACAGTGTCATACTTGATCTCGTAAATGCAACCTGCCATAACATGAACTGGACTGGCGCAGCGGGTTCACCAACCCTAACCGGGGATGATACACTAAATCTCAGAATTTATGGTTCTTTGACCCTAACATCAAATCTGCAGAATAAATTTTTTGGTCCGGTATTCTATGAAGCAACTACAATCGGTCATACGATCGAAAGCAAAGGTGTACAAATGAAAGGAGAAGTTGTATTTCAGGGCATTGGCGGTGGTTGGGAACTTTTAGATGATTTTTACTCGATCAATGATGTTGATTTGAAATATGGCTTTTTAAACCTCAATCAAAATGAACTTAAATGCAGATCGTTTACTTCAGACTACCTTTCTCCACGACAACTCGACATATCCGGTACAACGATCATTTTAACTGGAAATAACAGGGATGCATGGCATCTGCGAACCGACAACCTTCAGTTTATGGGTGGCCAGTCAGTGATCATCTCGGAAGGGAACAACGGACTGCTAAAAACTGAGGGGGGTGGCCGGTTAAATTACTATCAAGTGCTGCTAAAAGGAATGACCTCACGCATTTACAACGTCAATACCAAAGTAAGTTACCACTCTGCTATTTTCGAAAACATGGGCAGTGTTCACGGCGATTGTAACATCGACACGCTCATTTTTGGCGGTGCAGGAAGTGTTTATGATTCCGATTCGATCAACTATTTGCGCTTTGACGGTCCTGACGGGAATGTCATCGGAGGAAACCATACCATAAATACTTTGCTGTTTGAGATGAATGGTACGATTTCAGGGAATAATTACATTGATTCTGCCGTAATCCGAGGTCGCGGGAATATTTCCGGAGTCAATAAAATAAATAAAACATTGATCATCGGAGGCAAAGCCACTTTTGCAGGAATGAATGAATTGGGACATACTGTTTTGCTAAACGACGGTGACATTTCAGGAGAAAATTTGTTCAAATCATTAAAAGTCACGCCAGGCAATCTTTACGAACTGGAAGAGAATGTAAGTCAGTTCATTACAAACCAACTAACTATCAGGGGCAACAATTGCTTCCCGATCACCTTGCGCTCACAATTGCAGGGACAGCAGGCCATTATTACCATGCCTGCGGGAAGTGATGTCAGTGGGGACTTTATTGAACTCAGAGATATGCTGGCTTGCGGAGGCGCTGTTTTTTACGCTGGTAACTTCAGTTCGGATATTTCAAACAACTCCGGTTGGATTTTCTCCAACGCACCGGGTTATATTTATGGATTTACTGCTGATACAACAATTTGTGAATCGGATTATACTGAAATAGGAACCCAAAACTTCAACACTGACTCTAACAGTGCTTTCCTCTGGCACGATGGCAGTACTGGTGAATCCTACCCGGTGAAACCATCGGATACTATTGCTTGGGTAAAAGTTACCTACGCTGATAATTGTTACTATTCCGATACCATCAGGATCAACCGTTTTCCTTCTCCTTTTGTTGACATGGGATCCGATATCACTTTGTGCCGGTCAGATACTTTATTTCCCGTTCAGCATACTGAACTGGTTGAATTCATGTGGGATGACGGAACAACCAATTCCTTTCATGTCGCGACCACCAGCGGAAATTATGGCGTTACGGTAACCAACGAATTTGGCTGTACAGCTTATGATGAGATCTGGGTGACTGTGATTCCTTTACCTGAAGTGAATCTTGGAGCAGATACAACCCTTCGTTCCGGTGACTTTATGTTGCTGAATGCCGGCAATCCTGACGCTTTGTTTCTCTGGTCAACAGGAGAAACCACCCAATCCATCACCGGGTTCGCAAATCAGACATATTGGGTGCAGGTAGTAAAAGATGGTTGCATGGCAAGCGATACAATTTTCATCGGGGAGTTTCCACCTTGCACGCTTGCCGTTCCTACAGCCTTTTCACCAAACGATGACGGTATCAATGATATTATTTACGTGAGAGGTGACCATTTCATCGAATTTGAGCTGCTTATCTTTAATCGGTGGGGGCAGCTTGTTTTTCAGACAAAAAATAATGCACAGGGTTGGGATGGAACTTTTCAAGGGAAAAAACAAGCTGTGGATGCATACAATTATCTTCTGAGGGGTAAATGTGTGGATGGACAAGTCATATCAAGCAAAGGAACTATAACTTTATTGAGATAATCCATGCGAAATATCTTCATTTTCTTTTGTTTGTTTTTTTTTACTGCTAATGATTTATTGGCACAAGGAGAAGCAAATATATGGTACTTTGGGGATTATGGAGGACTTGACTTCAATTCAGGTGCAGCTGTCGTTATACACGACGGTCAACTCACCACACAGGAAGGTTGCTCAGTGCTCTGCGACCGACATGGCCAGTTGCTAATGTACACGGATGGGGTCACCATTTTCACAAGAAATCACACTATAATGCAAAACGGAATGGGATTATATGGCCATTCTTCATCCACACAATCTGCTGTAATTGCTCCTATGCCAGGATCGCTTACCAAATTCTATGTTTTTACAATTGATTACGGATTAGGAACGTATGGTATGAATTACTCAGTTGTTGATAT
The DNA here is from genome assembly GCA_009930115.1 of Sphingobacteriia bacterium. Lineage (GTDB taxonomy): Bacteria > Bacteroidota > Bacteroidia > Bacteroidales > 4484-276 > RZYY01. Next base: position 13,046 of record RZYY01000074.1, read on the forward strand.
AGAACTTAATAACGGACTTGGAGCTGTAGTTGAAAAAAATATTTTGATTAATCCGCTAGGCACTGAAAGAATGACGACTGTTATTCATGCTAACAAAAAAAATTTTTGGCTTATCACTGAATTACCCGAGACACATGATTTTTATGCTTACCTTGTTTCTGAAGCTGGAGTGAGTAATAAACCAGTGGTGACAACCATTGGTGATCTTGTAAAACATCCGGGTTGCATCAAAGCCTCTTTCGATGGATCCATTATCCTTTCTCCAAAATGGGAAAGTGAATCTTTCGAGATATACTCTTTCGACAATCAAAATGGGATTCCATCCAATCCTATTTCAATTAAAGGTTTTGACAGCGTTTATGGGTTTGAATTCTCCCCTGATGGAACAAAGTTTTACACACTCAGCTATCACTTTAAGGAAATATATCAGTTTGATCTCTCTGTTCGAACCAAAGAGTATATCGAAAATTCAGCAATTCTTGTTGGAACTTCATCCGGAAACTGGGGAGGTGCTTTACAACTAGCACCTGATGGGAAAATTTATGTAGCTCGTCAGATTCAATGGAATATAGGATCTCCAACCATTGGTGTAATTAATTACCCTGACTTATCTGGATTGGCATGTGACTTTGTGGATAATGCCATTGATCTTTATCCTGGAACAGTTAGATTAGGACTGCCCAGTTTTGTTCTAAACCTGTTTTCAGCTTCAATTACATACAATCCTGACTGTTTTGGAGATTCTACTTACTTTCAGGTACAAAGCATTTATGAGATTGATTCAATCCATTGGGATTTCGGCGATCCAGCTTCCGGACTAAATAACACTTCAACGCTGTTGAATCCTTTCCATATCTTTTCTACACCTGGAGACTTTCTTGTTTCAGCCAACCTTTATTCTGGTGTGAGTAACATTAATATTGAGATCAATGTTGAAATTTTCCCATCACCTTCGATTGACCTCGGATCTGACACGCTTATTTGTGGAAACAACCCAATCACCATAAATGCTGGCTACGGTTTCGAAATTTACCTCTGGCAGGACGGTTCAGCTGATTCAACCTACACCGTAATTGAAAGCGGATTGTACTGGGTTGAGGTAACCAACGAGTATGGTTGTTCAGGCAGAGATTCGATTAACGTCACATTCGTTCCGGCACCGATTGTAGAACTTGGAGACGATACGACTTTATGTGAAGGGGAAACCCTGCGGCTTTGCGCTAATCCGGGTTTTCAGCAATACCTCTGGCAGGACGGGAGCAACGATTCCTGTTTTATGGCCTCCATCGGCGGTCAATACTGGGTGAAAGTTACCGATGAAAACGGATGTGTGGGAGGAGACACTATCAACATTATTTTCCTGCCATTGCCGGATGTATGGCTGGGGAACGATACACTGATCTGCTTCAACGAGCCATTGATCTTATATGCAGGAGAAGGTTTTGAAAGTTACTTATGGCAGGACGGATCAGCAGGGCAGACTTATTTGGTAACAGCACCCGGACAATATTGGGTTGAAGTTGCCAACGAATGTGGAAACGGCGCCGACACTATCATTGTGGATTTAAGCACACCTTTTGAAATTGATCTTGGCAACGACACAGCCTTTTGTTATGGTCATAACCTTGTTCTTGATCCTGGCGGAGGTTTCACAAATTACCTTTGGCATAATGGTTCAACAAATCAAACTATGCCAGTTTATAGCACAGGTATTTATTGGGTAATGGTTAGCGATTCGCTGGGCTGTTCAGTTACTGACTCCATCTTTATTGAGCTATTTCAAAGCTTTAATTTTAGTCTGGGGGACGACACAATCAACCTTTGCAACGGCGATTACACTTTTCTGGAAGGCCCTGAAGGCTATCCTGGTTACCTATGGCAGGATGGTAGCACTTTAAATTCCATTCTGGCTGATACTGAAGGTATTTACTGGTTAGAAGTGACGGATGAGCATGGCTGTAAAGCAAGAGACAGCGTGTATATTAGGGTAATTGTTATTCCTGAAAATCTTTTGGGCGAGGACACCATCCTTTGCCCTGAAGAAACGATCACGTTCCAAGCCCCACCCGGTTATTGGTTGTACATATGGCAGGACGGATCTACTGGACAGGAATTTACAACCTATGAGCCAGGTTTATTTTGGGTAATGGTTCAGGATAATTTTGGATGCGTGGGATCTGATACGATTTTAGTTGAATTATTCTCAACTCCAAAGCTAGAACCAAGTCAAAGCCATTGGATTTGTCATGGTGACAGCATCTTATTGCAGGTAACAGAAGGCTACATCTCTTACCTGTGGCCTGATAGCTCACAAAGCTCAAAGTTTTGGGCAAAAAATGAAGGTTTATATACTGTTAAGGTGGAAACAATCTGTGGTAC
>RZYY01000075.1 GCA_009930115.1 Sphingobacteriia bacterium
ATACAGCAATGAAGATTAAACCAATACTTACTGCAATCAGGATTTTTTTCATACTAAGTTGTTTATAAAATGTTATTGAATATTTCCATAAAGTTTTTCTAATTGAAGACGCGAGTTAAGTACCTGCATCATTGCACTAATGTAATCTGATTCAGCGCGCAGGTAGTTATTGTCAGCATTGATGAGGTCAAGCCCTGATATCAGGCCTTGTTCATATTTGAGTTTCAGGTTTGCATAAACGCGCCTTGAAACTTCTACATTGGTTTTCTGATTGGTGAATGCTTCAACCGCGTTATTGAAATTGAAGCGCAGTTGTTTATCCATGGTCAGAAGCTGGTCTTCCAGCATTGATTTGTTGTTCTGGGTTGTTTTCAGGTCAATCATTGCCTGACGTGTTTTTGAACTGCGCAAACCACTTGAAAAGATCGGAATGTTCATCTGTAATCCGACAATATTCTTTGGTGATGTATCAAAATCAGGTTTTAAAATTTTGTAGGTATAGCGATAAAATGCAGCCAGCATGGGTAAAGCATTTGACTTTTGCATGTTTATCATTTTTTCGCTGAGCATTTCCTGTTGTTCCATCAACTGAAAATCAACATTTTTCTGCAAATCAAACTGACCCAGCAAAACATTTTCCAGATCAGCCTGTTCGATAAGCCCGTCAAGTGTTTCTGTCAATTCGATTTCAGTATCAATTCCGGCACCAAGCTGAAGCCTGAGCAGGTTTATGGCTAATTCGGTCTGCCGTTGTGCTGAAGATAATGTGTTCTCCAATGACTTCAACTGCACAAATAACTGATCTAAATCGGTCTGCTCGATCACACCTGCTTTCACAAGCATTTCAGTCTTCTGATATAAATCCTGAAGATTCTCTACATTTTGACCAATGATGGATTCTGTTTCCTTTGAAATTAAAACCATGTAGTAGGCATCAGTGACATTTGTCAAAACCTCCAGCTCAGTCTTTTGCTGACTCATGCGGGTTAATTCTTTCGAAAGCTTTGCAATTTGAACACCAACTATGTAATTACCACTGAAAAGCAATTGATTAACAGTAAGATAAAAATTACTTGTGGGTTTAATTGCTATTTCAGTAGCCGGCATATCTTCCTGGAATCGGATAGAAATATTGGCCCCCAGTGCATTGCTATAATCAACAGAACCCTCAACCTGAGGAAGTCCGTTGGCAATAGCTTCTTTCACGGCAAGTTGTGCTTTATCCAAAGCATAACCCGTGTTAATCATATTCTTATTATGCTCCAGCGCATGCTCACGAGCTGCATTTAAGTCCAAGATAAGCTTTTGCTGGGCAAATCCCGGACCTGAAATTAGTAAAACACCTAAAACAATCAACAAAAGTTTGCTTTTCATAAAATATTAGTTGTTATTAAGTTTATCCGAAAAAATTGATTCTATCATTTCGCTCCCCTTCAAAGTGCACAACCCACGGAAATAGGGAATGAAAATGTTACATAAAACAGTGTAATCATCCAGTTTACTGATTTCCATTCTTTTACTGTTATGCACCAGAAACAACAATTCATTGAAAAAATTATCAACCACATCAATTCGAATGTCTTTTCGAAAAATTCCCTCATTCATTCCTTTTTCCAATAAAAGATACATGATGGAATATTCCTTTGGTTTGTTCTCTCCCGAATGAAAAAATGCCTGCGTGGTGGCAATGTACTTTTTTAAATCCTCTATAAAAATGGGATTTAGACTTTGAAATTGTTCTTTTTTCCGATTAATGATTGTACTGAGTGCTTCAATAACATTTGATGAACTCCGGACAATATCTTTCAGAATTTTATTTTCCTTCAAATAAATGTATTTGAAGGTTTCCAACACAAGCGCTTCTTTGTTTTCATATAGCTCGTAAAGTGTCCTTTTTGACATTTTAAGGTCGGCTGCCAGATTGTCCATTGTAACATTTTTCACTCCCTGAGACATGAACAATTCGCTGGCCCGACTTAATATTTTTTCCTTAATTTCCATTGGATAATTTTGGCGGCAAAACTATAAAACTTTTTTCGTTTAAATGTTTTTTTTAAAATAATATTGTACACTCCACCCAAACATTTTCTTACAGCAATAACCATCAACAACGCATCTTGCTGATTATCCAATGATTCACCTATTCGATTCATCATATCTGCTCATCTTAACTGATTGGAAATATCATGTTGAGATAAATCCATCAGCAAAAGGTTCATTTTATTCAAACCAGGTTCCGAAAGAGAGCTAAATCCCGGGAAATAATTATTATTGCAGGATGAAAAAAAAGTGGTTGTTGAAGAAAATTTTCTGGAGTTATCTGATTTTTATCATTCTTTTGGTAGTGCTGCCACTCAACAGTGCTTCTGCCCTGAATGATATCACTGTTATCAGTTTTCGTGGTGATTACTTTTTTCATGCAGTCCTTTTCTTACCCTGGGCATTTTTTGGAATTTTATTCAGTCTGCACCGGATTTACTGGCTTATAGCAGGACTGTTGTTTGCCTCAGCATCTGAAATGGTGCAATATGCACTTTTTTACAGAGCATTCAACATCAACGACATGATTGCCAATATGATTGGAATTATGACAGGATTCTTACTTTTATGGATATGGCTGACATTAAAAAAAGATTTTCCTGTAGATTAAAACAAATTTTCGGGCATAAGCAAAATTTTTCGAACAGAATGTTACTATGCTCATTATCTTTGGTAAAAATAAAATTTGTTGAATGCAGTTACTCTGAAATGTATGTTTAAACAAAAGTGAAGATAGCTTTGTGTTGAACAACCCTGCCGGTAAATTTATTTATAGGTATAGCTTAATTGAAATGAAAAATAAGAAACTGATATTCCTGATAATCCTGACCTTGGTTTTGTCAGAATTTCTATTGGGGGGACAGAATCCAATTAGTTCCTTCACAATTTTGAAAACCAGTGAATTACAAAGCGACTATCTACATTCCCTGGCAAATGGCCAGGCCAATCACATCATGGCCAAAGCAGACAATGAGAATCTGACAATTGAATACTACATTTCTCCCCTCAAAATTTCAGGTGCTAACGACGATCTGACCAAAAGTTTTGAATCAATTTCAATAAGTAAAATCCCTTCCTTCATAAAAAAAGAAGCACCTGAACCTACACAAAAAGATGCAGGCCAAGATTTACACCTTTGCGAAAACCCAAATCCCATTTACCGGAAAAATCAACAAACCATTCTTATCAAGCTACCGCAGGATTCAATCGGTGAAAAATATTTTGAATTTCAGGAGCGCAAGGGTGAAACCCTGTATGAGCTTGCTATCCGTTATCGCATTAGTCTGGACAGCATTTTGGCCATCAATCCGGGAATCAACATAAAACTATCAAAAGGTCAGATTATCAAAATTCCGGTCAGTAAAGTCAGAAAGGATTATATCACCCACACCATCAAAGAAAGAACTACCATTAATCGTTTGGTTAAAAACTATTCGCTGGATATTGACGACGTGCTGGAAATAAATCCTTATCTTACCAAAAGACTACAGCCAGGTCAACTGGTAAAGATTCCGCTTCCACCTTTACCAAATGATGATCCGACCAAACCAAAAGAATCACCTGTAAAAGAGATCAGCCCTGAAGATGCTGTGCCCCATCATCTTTCCGGAGAAGCTTTTTGCCGTCAACTTAACAGTTCCGACAGTCATTATAATATAGCATTGCTTATCCCTTTCTATCTTGATGAAGTAGAAAAAGACCGTAGCAATGAACCTAATGATAATCAATCAAAACAAACACACGAACCACGTAAGTCATTTCTTTTTATTCAATATTACGAAGGCTTTCTGGTTGCTGTGGATTCGATGAGAAATGCAGGTTTTAATGCTGATATACATGTCTTTAATATCGAAAACAAAGTAAGTCAGGCAAAAGAGCTTTTACAAAATCCCCTGCTCAAAGAAATGGATTTGATTATCGGACCATTTTTCAATAGCAATTTCAGCATTATTGCTGACTTTGCCCAGGCGAATAAAATTCCGATTGTGAATCCGCTTTCCAGAAAAACAGATTTTTTAAAGAAAAACCCCTATGCTATTAAGGTAACCCCTGCACAGGATCATTTGTATACACTACTTGCCAGCTATATTACACAGCACTTTCATGATGCCAGTATTTTTATTGCCCGACATAGCTCACTACGTGATAATGAGCCTATAAACAGCTTAAAATCGGCTATCTACCAAATGGCGAACAGGGAAGAATCAAACAATTCACTTCTGCTGCACGATATTAATTATCTGAGTGACAGTCTTCATATCTTCGAACAAGAAGCATCAAAAACCGGAAAAAATGTGATCATTGCTTATTCCGATAATGAAGTTTTTATTCTCGATATTATGCGAAAACTCAATTTGCATAGTGACACCATTGACATTACATTAATTGGACTTCCGAACTGGCTGGAGATGGAAAATCTTGACTTTAAACATTTAAATAATCTGAATACGTATGTGGTTGTGCCTTTTTACACCAATTACAACGCTGACCCTGTAAAAAATTTCGTATCCAGATTCAGAGAAAAATACTATAACGAACCCAATGATTTTGCGTTCAAAGGCTATGATACAGGTTTGTTTTTTCTTTCCACATTAAAGAAATACGGCAAACATTTTTTCGATTGCCTGCCCTATCAGAAAATGAATTTACTCCAGAATAATTACATTTTCCAATCAACTTCATCTTCGGGATTCGAAAATCAAAGCTGGAAAATGCTGCGGTTTCAGGAATCTGACTGTCGGGAAATTCCTTTGCATTCTGGTTCACTTAAAAACTAATTCCTTTTCCTTACATCCGGTTGACTGTTCAGTATTTTTTCCGATGATTACTGTCCACTCACAGTTTCCGTTCTAACTAAGTATTAATCTGCCAATCAAGGTTTGTGAAATAATTTTGGTCAAAAAATCCGGGATCAATATTTAATCAGAATATTTCTGAAAGAAATCCCTTTCCAGCAAATCACTTCTTTTGACTACCTGCTTTGCCCATTCCAGTCTGATGTCGAGGATTTCATTTTCGCTCAGTTTCCAGTTAATGTCAGAACTACGGAGTTTCTCCGTGAGATAAAACAGTGACAAAGCAACTGAAACAGAAATATTGAAACTTTCGGTAAAGCCATACATTGGAATTTTCACAAACTCGTCAGCAGATTCCAACACCGTTTTGGTTACGCCTCGCATTTCGGTACCAAACACCAGTGCTATCGGACCTTTGCCCAGATCAAGTTCCTGCAGTTTCACCTGGTCACTGTGCAGGGTTGTTGCAATAATTCTGTAACCTGCTTTCCTGAGCTTCTGTAATGCTTCAGGTGTATTGTCTTCTTTATCAGAATATTTGAAAAGATTCAGCCATTTGGAAGAACCCAGTGCTACATCCGGATTAACAGTATAAGCATTTTGATTTTCGATGATGTGTACATCCTGCACACCGAAGCAATCGCAGGTACGTAAGACTGCACTTGCATTATGCGATTGGAAAATGTCCTCGAGCACAACAGTGATATAGCGGGTGCGATATTGTAAAACTTCATTGAACCTTGTCAGCTTATTTTCGGTAATGAACCGGGAAAGATAGTTTAAAAAAGCCTGCTTTTGGGATTCTGTCATAATATTCCTGTGTTACAAATTTCGCTCGGGATACAAATCATTCCACCATTCAGGCTGATCTTTCAACCATTTGTCAAACCAGGCAAATATTGTCTTCTGCCATAAAATTCTCTTTTTGTAATCTAAAATATGATGATCCTGTCCAGCAATTTCGATAAGTTCAACCGGTTTGCCTAAAAGTTTCAAAGCCGTGTAAAGCTGAATACTTTCTCCGACCGGGACATTGGTATCTTCGGCACCATGAAGCAACAACAACGGCGTATTAATTTTATCTGCACTGAACAAAGGACTTTGTTGAATATACAAATTTTTATTGTTCCAGGGGAAACTACCGGCAGAGGCTGATGCACTGTAAAGATAGCCCCAGTAGCCCTCACCCCAATAACTTGAAATACTGCTGATTCCTGCATGCGAAATTGCTGCAGCAAAAAGATCAGTTCGCGTTTGCAGCAACATGGTCATAAAACCACCGTAAGATGCTCCTATACAACCAACCCGGTCAGTGTCAACAAATGAGTGAGCTTTGAGAAAAAGCTCTGTTCCTTCAATAATTTCATCTGCTACAGTCGTTCCCCAGTTATTCACGTGGGCTGCCGAAAAATCCTGACCATAGCCGATAGCACCGCTGGGTTGCAGATTATAAACAATATAGCCTTGTGCAGCAAACATATTTTTCGGGTATCGTCCGCCAAAACTTCTGTCAGTTGGAGTAGTTCCTGCATAGTAATAAACAATCAGCGGATATTTTTTTAACGGATCGAAATGAGGCGGGTAATAAATTCTTCCCTCAATTTCGCTGCCCGATTTTGATGTAAAATTCCAATCCTCTGTTTTTCCGAAAACCACATGCTGATAAGTTTTCTCACGTGGGCTATCTATTATTTCAAACTCAAGGCTTTGTAAATCTATTTTACGAACGTCAGGCGGAGCCGAAATGCCTGATCCTGTGTAAACAGCTATTGGATTGACTTTAGCCAGAGAAAACCCGTTAACAACATCCAAGCCGGTTTCAATTTTTTCGAAATAGCGGGTATTCATATCGTAAACAAACAAATGCCGATAGGTGCGGTCATTGGCCAGGAAATAGATTTTATTTTCGTCAAAGTCACTCCATTCAGCGCTTTGGATTGAAGGGTTGAAATTGAGTGATACCGGATCAACGTCATCATTTGCAAGGTTAAAAAGATAAGCCTGTTGGTCACTTTCATTCGGGATAACATCTTCAGAAAGATTAATACCAGCATTGCCGAACATCGTTGCAGAGGCTGTAACAAGCAAAAATTCACCATTAGGCGAATACTGACAGTATCCCGATACATTGCTTTCCCAGATGGTATCTACTTTCAGGGTAACAAGGTCTAATTCGGCCAGATATTGCCGGGAATAAGGCCTTTCGGAAAAATCAGGAATCTCGATACTGAACAAAATCGCTGAACCGGCCGGATGGATGTCCATCAGGCTGGTAGTATAACTCCCATAGGTCAACCGTTCAGATGCACCGGATTTAACATCAAGTTTGTAAAGGAAACTGCGGTTTCGCCACCAGGGCCAACGATCACTCATCCCCTCCAGTCGTTTTAATCCTGTTTTTTCTTCCTCCGGTTTCTCCTGAATGCTGTATATGATAAAACTTCCATCGGGTGACCACTCATAATTGACAAAATCTTTTCTATCACTCAATATCTTCTTAAGTTCGTTGTTTTTCAGGTTTAGTTTCCAAATTGAAGTTTTCCCCTCATTGTAAGTGCAGTAAGAAACTGCTTTATCCGTCGGAACCCATTTTATGCGGGAAATATCGGAATGGCGAAAAGTATGAAGAACTTCTCCTGACTCAAGGTTTCTGATTTCTACCCAGTCTTCGGTCTTGCCATCAGGAGGTTCAACATCAGAAAACCGAAGCATCACCTCTTTTCCGTCCGGTGAAACTGTAGCAGACTGAACAAATTCGCCATTAAGCAGGTGGTAAATATTTTTTGTCGTTTCCGGAGAAATTCCGGTATGCAAGGTACTCTCCCCAAATTTTTTCTCCACAATTAATCTGGTTTTTACCATCCAGTCGGCTTTGCAATCTGGAGGATAAAAGGTCTTAATTAATAATAGGTGTTTCCCTTTTTCTATTTTCAGTTGTTTGGTTTCTTTTCCGACCTCCTTTGCATCAGCCTTGTCCGATGTTTTCTTACCACCAAGCAGTTCTCCATCCAGATAAAACTCAAACATTTGCGGGCTTTGAATTTCCAGTTCGGCTTTCAGCCAGCGGTCAGCATCAATGTATGCAGCCAAAAATGTTATCTGGCTGGTATGGTCATCCTGATTATTTTCCGGATAAATAAAATCATTCTTTGCAGCAGTTACTTTTCCCCAGATCAGATTTTCATCTTTCCACAACACTGTCTGACCTTCAACAGGATTCAATATTGAAATTGGGATTGGATCAGATTTAAGCAAACCGGCCATTTCAAAAACCTCCCCTTTCAGGTTTTTCTGATCACTGTAAGCTGGTTTTTTCACTTCAAAAGCTCCCAGTTTAAGCCACTCATATACAATCACTTCATTTGTCTGGGCACAGATCTGTTGAAATATTCCGGCAAAAATGATGAAAACTGACGAAAGCAGAATTCTTGTCCCATGCCACAGAGCATTATAAGCCATTATTGGATTTTTCATACCTTTTATTTTTGGTTGTATTAAATTCTAAAGAATTAAAAAAATAATGTCCTAAAAAACATCTTCATTTCATCTGTCTCACTTTTCATCCGTATCCATGTTACCCATTTGCCTCATCATCAATTCTTCCAAAGTAATTTTTTTATATCCGTCAGGAACGGAAAACAATTCATTATCAATCTGATGACGTTCAACACGCTGCACCTCATTTTTATCGCCGTGAACATCAATGGATCGCATTTCAAATCCTTTTTTAAGTAAACTGATATAGGCACTGGTGTATTCGTAAAGTATTTCTTCACCAACAACCGGCCTCAGGTCACCGAAAATTCCGGATATTTTCACCAAATCAACTTCACTACCTACATCCAGGGTTGGTGCAAGCCATATCTGCTCAACTTCAACATCATCAACTGATACAATGTATTTTTCTGTCGGATATCCTGCAATTTCATCTTTCTCACCCGTATTTTTAATGCTGATGTTTATTTTCTCCAATGAAACGGGATCAATTGGTTCGTACATTTTTTCCATTTCAGCAAACAATTGCCCGTACATCTTCTGTTCCTGCTTATTGAGCTGATGAATAAACTGCTGAATAAAACTCACTGCAGCCTTGTGATAGGTTGATCTTAATCCTGACAATTTTTCTTCCAAAAACAATTGGCTGACATTATCAATCATGATCAGGCGATTTGCCTTCAAATCGAAAATATAAATATTGCCTTCGCTTTCAGATCGAATTTTACCATCTTCAATCATCAGAGTTTCGTAACTGACATCGCCATCAGAAGTGGAGGACTGCATGCGGATGATCCAGCCAGCTCTGGCTTCACCGGCTGAAACTAAAAATACAGCCAGATAAAAAACAATCAGATACTTTTTCATTTCTATATTGTTGGTTTGAACTTCAATTTATTTCGTTGATCGATTTGATAAAACAATATGAAACAGCAAACCGGTAAAAAATAACCCCGGAGAATGTGCCAAAATTAAAAAAATAGGGGCAATCGTCATTCGATTGAAAAAAAATATACTTTTGCACCTTTAAATTTCTAAGGACTATTATGGCTAAAAAATCCACCAAAGCTGAAGAAAACATTCAGGCAGTTGAAGAAGCGTTAGGAAAATCAGAACGCTTTATTGAGGAAAATCAAAAACCCATTACCATCATCCTTTTGGTAATTGTTGCATTAGTGCTCGGGTATTTTGGGTTTCAGCGTTTTTATGTTCAACCAAAAGAAAAGAGTGCCCAGGCTGACATGTTTATGGCTGAAAAATATTTTGCTCAGGATTCTCTTGACCTTGCATTAAATGGTGACGGGATTAATTCGGGATTTCTGGATATTGCATCTGATTATAAATTTACCAAATCGGCCAGCCTTGCCAATTATTATGCCGGTGCCATTTACATGAAAAAAGGTGATTTTGAGAATGCAATTGACCATTTGAAAAAATACAAAAGCAAGGATGATGTTCTTCGCCCCATGGCACTTGGAGCAATTGGTGACGCTTATGTTGAGCTTGGAAATAACAGCAAGGCAATAAGTTACTATCTCAAAGCTGCTGATATCAGTAATAATGAACTAAGTTCCCCGGTTTTTATGATGAAAGCAGGCTGGACTTACGAATTGATGGAAGAATACCAAAAAGCCATTGATATTTACAATGAAATCCGTACAACCTTTCCTCAAAGTCAGGAAGCACGTGAACTTGAAAAATACATTGCACGGGCAGAGGGCTTATTGAAAAAATAAATTTCCGTTGCTCAAATAACAAATTATGCCTGCTCACAACGAGCAGGTTTTTTTTTGAAAATTACATCAGACAATTGGCTGTAACCCAAGATAAAATACCTTTGTTCATCCAATCATTAGCAATTGAAGTGATGAATAATACCAAATCGCCGAAAAAAAACCTCAGAATTGTTTTCATGGGCTCGCCTGAATTTGCTGTTGCATCTTTGGAAGCACTTGTCAATAATAATTTTAATGTTGTTGGGGTAATTACAGCACCTGACAAATTAGCCGGCAGAGGAAAACATTTGAAAAAAACTGAGGTAAAGATTTTTGCAGAAAACAGAGGGTTGAAATTATTGCAACCAGAAAATTTAAAAGACCCAAATTTTATTGAGGAATTTAAATCTCTACAACCAAATTTAGGCGTAGTTGTAGCTTTCAGAATGTTGCCAGAAGCTGTTTGGTCATATCCTGAATTTGGAACATTCAATCTTCATGCGTCTCTTTTGCCTCAATACCGTGGAGCAGCCCCTATAAATCATGCAATTATCAATGGAGAAAAGGAAACAGGATTAACTACTTTTTTCCTTCAACACGAAATTGATACCGGCAACATCATTTTCCAGGAAAGATTACCTGTGTTCGACGATGAAAACTTTGGACATTTGCAAAAACGAATGATGGAGGAAGGCGCAAGACTGGTGATAAAAACCATCAGGGCCATTGAATCAAATACATTAGCCCCAATATCTCAGGATCAACTGATTAAAATGGAAAAACCATTGAAACCAGCACCAAAAATATTTAAAGACGATTGCAGAATAAATTGGGAGAACAAGGCTGAAGACATTCATAATCTTATCAGAGGGCTGAGTCCTTCCCCCGGTGCGTTTACCACCCTGGTAAGCCCCGATGGTAAAGAGTTCATCATTAAGATTTTACGAGCTAAATACCAACCTGTTGTTCACCATGAACTTCCGGGGACGATATCAACCAACAACAAAAATGAGCTCGTTGTGAATACTCGATCAGGGATTATTATGATTGAAGAATTGCAGATGGCCGGAAAAAAAAGCCTGTCAGTTCAGGCATTTTTAAATGGATTTAAACTTGGGAAAGGATGGAATATGCATTGACAAATGATGAATAAAACAACCCCACAACCATAAATTTATTCTTTTTTAACTTTATTTATGAACAAAATGCCCTTTTTTTCCACTTTTTAACCATTTTTATCGCTGTAAGTCTTGATATTATTCAGATTTAGCGTATATTTGCCACGATAATTATTTTATTAATCAAAATTTCATTGACCATGAACAAAGCTGAACTTATTGATGCAATGGCTGCTGAAGCCGGGATGACAAAAGTTGACACCAAGAAAGCATTGGACGCTTTTCTTAAAGCTACTACCCATGCTTTGAAATCTGGTGACAAAGTTACCCTTGTTGGATTTGGATCTTTCGGTGTTGCTACACGTGCTGCAAGAACCGGAAGAAATCCACAAACAGGTAAAGAACTGAAAATTGCTGCCAAAAAAGTAGTTAAATTCAAACCAGGTGCTGATCTGGCTGGCAGTGTTTAAACATCACAACATTCAAAGAAAAGCTCCGGAGACTCCGGAGCTTTTTTTATATCCAGCACAAAACGATAAGGAAGCAATGCGTCCGCACCGGCATAAGCCACACCAATTCGCTTGGTGACAATAATATTTCCGGCAGCAATCCTCCCCCAATCCTCAATCCAGATGACGGCTTTATGATTTGTTAAAGGGTCTTCAGTAAGAGAAATCCCTGAATGAGAATAATGAAGACCAAGAAGTTTACTCACTTTCCCTGGTCCAATACCTGCCTCAGCATTAAGAGGTTTACCATTTAACCTGCTGCTTTGCGTCTGTAAACCCTCAAATGGCCAGATGCCTCTCACCAGAACTGCATGTGGAATCCCTTTGACATTGGTTACAACATTGAATAAGGAGTGAATACCATAACACAAGTAAACATAGGCCAATCCTCCTTCCCGATACATTACCTCGTTTCGCTTTGTTACCTTTCCCCCGTATGCATGAGAGGCTCTGTCGCTAATACCGGCATAAGCTTCTGTTTCAAAAATAATCCCGGAAGTTCTGTTCCCATCAAAACAAGTTACAAGTACCTTCCCAAGAAGATGACGCGCAATTTTTACTACATCAGGCTGCAGATAAAAGTTTTTATCAAGAATTACCCTGCTTTGCATTAGTCATACAATTTTGAATGAATCAACCTAAACCGATGGAGTTGATGGATTATTGTTGTTTTAAGGACTCCCAGACCATACCTTACACTGCGGCGGAAATTAATGGAAGAAGCTTCCTTGAAATATTTAGTTGGACAGGTAATTTCTGCAATTTCGTATCCTGTCATAAATATTTGTGAAATAATCTGATTATCAAAAACAAAATCATCAGAATTGACCAAAAAGTTGATTTTTCTCAAAACTTCGGCAGCATAAGCGCGATAACCGGTATGATATTCCGATAATTTTTGTCCTAAGGCAATGTTTTGAATCAAAGTAAGGGTACGATTTGCCAGATATTTATAGAATGGCATTCCGCCATTAAGTGCCCCACGTCCTAAAATTCTTGAGCCAAATACCACTTTGTAAACATCATTTGCTATTAGCCAGGCCATGGAATGAATCAGTTTTGGCGTGTATTGATAATCGGGATGAAGCATAATAATTATATCAGCTTTTAACTCAAGTGCTTTTTGATAGCAGGATTTCTGATTAGCACCATATCCTTTGTTTTCGTTATGCACCAGAATATGTTTTATCCCAAGATTTCTGGCGATAGTCACACTATTATCCCTGCTGTTGTCGTCAACAAAAACCACATCATCAACAATGTCGAAAGGGATTTCCCTGTAAGTGGTTTCAAGTGTAAGTGCAGCATTGTATGCCGGCAAAACCACTACCACTTTCATGTTGTTAATCATAAAAAAAAGAATGGATGATTAATTTGTTTATGCCAAGAGAGCACAAAAGTAAACATTATGAATGTCACTTCTTCCAGGAGAGTTTTTTATCCTCAGTATAGTAAATCTTACCATTGTCGAGCAACCACTCAATCACGCGCAGAAGTTTTTCTTTGTTGACTGATTCTGCAGAAGTAATCAAAGTTTCCAGTTCCGATGGAGCGTTTTGAAGCCGGGGTTTGATAATTTCAAGCACTGCATTGAACTCAGCCTCATTCAGATCAACCCTGTTGCGTTCAATACAAACATCACACTGGCCACATCGTTTCACATCCCTTTGTCCAAAGTATGATAGCAGGTAGATACTTCTGCAGCGGTTACGTGTTGTCAGGTAATTATGGAGTAAGGACATACGTTCACGGGCTACTTTTTTTCTCAGCGCATAATTTTCTTTTGAAATGAGGAGATTTTTTGCATCAATTCTTTCTTCAGTAAAAATAATTTGTGGTTTGTTTTGAGGGGGAATGAACACTAACACGCCCAGCTTGTTCAGCTTATCAAGCTTAAGCACTACACTTTCGACAGGCAGATTTGCCCTTCGTCCCAATTCTGCAAGATTAAATTTTACAAATTGAGAAAAAAGACCGGTGTAAGAGCGAAGAATGATATTAAGAAAGACATCCAGGTCAGGATTTTCAACACGAAACTTGTAAAGTTTTTCGCCTTTGAGTTTTACATGTATTTTCGGCGGGTTATGAACCCCTTCACTTAAAATGATAAATCCTTCCTTTTCAAGAAATCTCAGTGCATTGTAAGCAGCCACTGTATTGAAGTTATACTGATTACAAAAATTGGCAAGATCAAAATCATAACTCATGTTTTTACCACTGCCCACTGCCAGTCTGAAATAATTACCCAGTGCATGATACACGTTTCTGATCGTTTCCATATCAGGAAAAGATAATTCAAACTGACTTTGTGCATCAAGCAGGTCCGAATCCTGAAATAGTATTACTGCCCATGCTTTTTTACCATCCCTGCCGGCACGCCCTGCTTCCTGGAAATAGGACTCAATGCTGTCGGGTAAATCAACATGTGCAACCAGTCTGACATCAGCTTTATCGATTCCCATTCCGAAAGCATTGGTAGCTACTATCACACGCGGATTCCCTGACATCCAAGCTTTTTGTCTGGATTCCCGTTCGGGATTTTCCATTCCTGCATGATAGTAATCTGCCGGAATTCCGTTTTTTGTCAGATGTCTTGCAAATTCATAGGTTCGGCGTCGAGTGCCTGCATAAACAATGGCGCTTCCATTTACTTTCCTCAACATTTCCACAAGCTTTCCCTGTTTGTTCTCTTCTTTTAAAACCACGTAAGCCAGGTTTTTACGTTCAAAACTCTGTCGGATAACATTTGGCCGCGTAAAATGAAGCTGCTGCTGAATATCTTCAATAACGTCAGGTGTAGCTGTAGCAGTAACTGCAAGTACAGGTACATTATTCAGCATCGAACGGATTTCTGCAATTTGAAGATAAGATGGTCTAAAATCATAACCCCACTGTGAAATACAGTGAGCTTCGTCCACCGCAAGAAGGTTCACATTCATGTATCGCATCGACTCCCTGAAACTCTGCGTAGCAAGCCTTTCAGGCGAAATATATAGAAACTTCCCATCGCCAAGGGTAACATTGTTCAACGCAAGCTCAATTTCGTTGTAATGCATCCCTGAATAAATAGCAAATGCCTTTATTCCCAGTCGCTTCAACCGGTCAACCTGATCTTTCATCAGAGCAATGAGAGGTGACACCACGATACAAATACCTTCATTAACCATTGCCGGTACCTGATAGCAAATGGATTTTCCACCTCCAGTTGGCAATAGCGCAAGCGTATCGTTGCCTGCCAGGACAGAGCGAATAATTTCCTCCTGCATTGGGCGGAAGGAACTGTATCCCCAATATTTGACAAGAATCTGGTGTATGTCCATTACACTGCACTTTCAGGCGAAAGTACTGATTCTTTTCAACATACAAAACAGCAGATTCTTTTCTGCAGCCTGGATACCAGAATCAAAAAATTTATCTGCTAATTTTTAAAACTTTATAAATCTCTGATGATGTACCTCCTGATATGCTGATAAACCAGACACCATCAGGTATTATCTGACCTTTCCCATCCAGGCAATTCCATTTTATTTGATGCCTTCCGGAAGAAAGCATACCTTCGTGCAACACTTCTATCGTTCGCCCCTGAATATCTATTATTTCAATCTTTAGGGATTCGTTGGCAGGAATGAAGAAATCAATGTTGACAAATGAAGTAAACGGGTTCGGATAAATGCTGAAATCACTCCTGGATATATTATTTACTGTGACTAAATCTCCATCGAAAGC
>RZYY01000232.1 GCA_009930115.1 Sphingobacteriia bacterium
GCAGAATGCAAGGAGAGATGGCAGAGTGGTCGATCGCGGCGGTCTTGAAAACCGTTGAACTGAGAGGTTCCGGGGGTTCGAATCCCTCTCTCTCCGCTGGAAGAACTGGACAAAACCAGTCAAAACCCAGACAAACCCTACAAATCAGCGATTTGTAGGGTTTTTTATTTCTATTTTGTCTGGGAACAAAGACAAAAAATAGCCACTAAAAGACACCTTTCGTAACCTAAACTGTACCCCCTTTCCAAAAATCCCGCAAGGGGGTACAGTTTGTCCAAATTTGGCTGGTTTCTGTCGTGATTTGTCCACCCCTTATAGAACTCACTTTGAGATAATTAAAATAAGTTTGTAACTTAAAAAGTGAGTTTATGAAAAGTACATTTAGGATTCTTTTTTATGTAAAAAAAGACAAGCAAAAAGCGAACGGTAATTTTCCAATTATGTGCAGAATTACCATTGACGGGGAAGCATCCCGGTTTAATACCAAAGTCGATATTAACGAAGGTAATTGGGACGGAAAATCAGGTCGGGCAATCGGACGTTCAGCCGAAGTAGCAAAGGTCAATAACCTGTTAGATGAAGTAAAGGCAACATTGCACAGGCTTTACCATGAAATACAAAGACAGGAACAGGTAACAGCCGAAGGGCTAAAGAACGAGTTTTTAGGGCATACGGAAAACTACGAAACACTACTCAATCTTTTTGAGAAACATAACGAGAATGTGAAATCCCTGATTGGTCTTTCTAAATCGGCAGCTACTTATCAGAAATATGAAGTTACCCGGAAACACCTTGCTAACTTTATTCGATCCAAATTCAATCTTTCGGATATTGCGATACGGGCTATTAATAATATGTTTATTAATGATTTTGAGGTGTATTTAATGACGGTTGGCGGATGTAACCACAACACAACTGCCAAATTTATGCAGTTTTTCAAGCGAATAGTTCTAATTGCCCGTAATAATGGTCTGCTACTGAATGATCCCTTTGCTAATTATAAAATTCGTCTGCAAAGGGTGGACAGGGGCTATCTCGCAGAGGAAGAAATAAAGAAAATCCTTGAACTCAACCTTGTATCCGACCGACTGGAACACGTTCGGGATTTATTTATTTTTTCTTGTTTCTGTGGGTTAGCGTATATAGATGTAGCCGGGCTTAGAAAAGAACATATCCGCCAATCATTTGACGGAAATCTTTGGATTATGACTAAACGGGTAAAGACCGGAGTTGATGTAAATGTGCCATTACTGGATATTCCAAAGATGATTTTGGATAAATACAAGGATAAGCTGCCTGACGGAAAAATTCTTCCAGTTATCAGTAATCAGAAACTTAATTCCTACCTGAAAGAAATAGCCGACCTGTGCGGGATTAAGAAGAATCTGACCTTTCACCTCGCAAGACATACTTTCGCTACGACAACCACACTGGGGAAAGGTGTACCTATCGAAACCGTTTCAAAAATGTTAGGACATACCAATATTGAAACTACCCAAATTTACGCCCGTATCACGAATAATAAGATTAGTGATGATATGAAAGGGCTTTCCCAACAATTTACGGGTATCGAAAAAATCTATAAAAAAGTGGCTCAATAGTTACCTGTTAACCTGAGTTCCGTTTAAGAAAATAATTATTTAATTGATAAATAAGGGAATAGGGTTTTAGTTTCATTCATTTATACCGCTATTAAGGTAGTTTGAATAAAAATAAGGTTCTTAAGGTGAATTTTCTGAACATTATTTTGAAGCTTTACCTTAGTAGCATCGTTAAAATGCTAAAAATAAACTTATTACCTTATTCAGATTGTTGTTCTTATCCGGAACTCAGGTTATTATATAATGGTAACAAACAGGTAACGAAATCGGTAACGATTTTCAATGTAAAACATTATAATACAATTAATATGGAACTCCAATCAATCGAAAACAAAATCATAACTGTTCAAGGAAAGCAAGTAATCCTTGATAGTTCTGTGGCGGAACTGTACGGTGTAGAAACCAAACGTATCAATGAAGCTGTAAAAAACAATCCTGACAAATTCCCCGAAGGGTACATTATCCTACTTACCCAAGAGGAAAAAACAGAGGTGGTCGAAAATTTCGACCACCTTGCAAACCTTAGATTTTCACCTGCTTTACCCAAAGGGTTTTCCGAGAAAGGTTTATATATGTTAGCGACCATTCTCAAATCTTCTAAGGCAACAGAAACGACTATTGCAATCATTGAAACTTTTGCCAAAGTGCGAGAATTGTCCCGTACTATCTCTCAGCTATCGGAACAATCCGATAAGGCACAGCAAAAGTCAATGATGCAGAAAAGCGGAGAACTGATTTCTGATATATTAAGTGATGATTTCCAAACGGTAGGGACAGAAACCACGATAGAATTTAATCTTTCGGTATTAAAGGTAAAACATACGGTCAAGAAAAAACCTAAAGAATAGTATTATGGAACGAGGACATATCAAAATAAAAGAAAATAGTGAAAATCAGCTAATTGTTGAAGCAAAACTCGTATATTGCACCCTGTGGATGACAAAGCACGAGATCGCTGATTTGTTCAATGTATTCGTAAACTCCGTTGGCAATAATCTTCGGGCTATATTCAAATCCGGAATTTTACGAGAGGAAAATGTAACCCGAATACATAAATACGAAAACAACGGTCGCCAATGCGAAATGACTGAATACAACCTTGAAGCATTGATTTTTGTCAGTTATCGGATTGCGTCTTATGAAGCACGGGCTTTTCGGGAATGGGTAATGAAAGCTCTAACCGAATATACTCGGGCAAAACCCGAAAAAGAAGCAGATGTTTTGATCGTATATAATTTATCGTCAAAACTTTCTGATATATCATTAAATTAATTCAAACTTATAAATACGTTCAAAATATGAAAAATGTAGCTTATTTATTAATTGCGGTTTTCTTGGTTGCCTGTGGCGGATCAGGTACAAACAGCACCTATGAGAAAACCATTCGTGAGTATCTTATCAAAGGTAAATCCGATGACCATAATTTGAAGATTGTAGAATTATCCGAACAGGGTAAAGTTACGGTTGCCGACAGCATTGCTTATCTTACCGACGAGTACAAAAAAGACAATGAGCATTTTATCAAACGGCTTGAACTGGCTAAAGAAATGAGCGAGGAACTATTGTCGAAGGCAAAGAAACAAGCCGATATTGATGAATATACGGCTAATATTACACGACAGGACAACCGTATTGATTCACTTAAAAATGCTTCTCCCGACAACCTGAACGGTTATGATAAACGGAATGAAAGTGATGTCCTTTTCGTAATTG